>JANYFM010000264.1 GCA_025362655.1 Hyphomicrobiales bacterium
GCGCGCAGCTGCTCGTTGGTAAGCGCGGCGGTTTCCGTCTCAAGCGCGTTGATGGCGGCGACTTTGGGGGTGTAAGTTTTCAGGCGGCGGTCATTGGACGAGCCGAAAATCTTACGCGCAAGCGCTCCGAACATAACGGGAATCCCTGTGAGACGGCCCGGCGCCGGAGCGTGACGAACCGGTCTTCAGATAGGTTCGCCCTGTAACCTTGTCAATCCGGCGGATTGCGGCCCAATCATCATGTTTGCGCCATGTTTTTTGAGGAAAATCCCGGCGCGGCGGCAAGGGTTGCCGGTCGGCGCGATTTGAACCATTGTGCGGCGCTCCCCCGGCTTGTCCGCGCCGCTTATCTCTCCGTTACGGAACCGCTTTTCATGAAATCGACCGCTGTCCGCGCCGTCGCGCTGATCCTCGCCTTTGCCTTCGCGCCGCCGGCCTTCGCCAAAGTCCTCGCTACCGTGGACGGGCTTGAAATCACGGATGAGGACGCGAAGATCGCCCAAGAGGACCTCGGCCCCACCCTCCCCCAGCAAATGGGCGAGGCGGAGCGCGAGACTTACGTGCTCGACTACCTCATCGACCTCAAGCTGGTCGCCAAAAAGGCCGCCGCCGACAACATGGGTGTCGGCCCCGAAATCGTCCGCAAGATGAACTATTACAAAGA
The DNA here is from genome assembly GCA_025362655.1 of Hyphomicrobiales bacterium. Lineage (GTDB taxonomy): Bacteria > Pseudomonadota > Alphaproteobacteria > Rhizobiales > Beijerinckiaceae > Terripilifer. The sequence continues at coordinate 665 of JANYFM010000264.1, forward strand.
CAAAGTGATGATGGAGAGCCTGCTGGGCCAGGTCGCCAAGACCGGCTCCACCGAAGCCAATATGCGCAAAGTCTACGACGAGGCGGCTAAAAGCCAGAAATCGGAACCCGAAGTCAGCGCCCGCCACATTCTCGTGCCCACCGAGAATGAGGCGAAAGATGTGCTGAAGCGCGTCCGCGGCGGCGAGGATTTCACCAAAGTCGCTACGGAAGTGTCGAAAGATCCGGGATCGCCCGGCGGCGACCTTGGCTGGTTTACCAAAGACCGGATGGTGCCGGAATTCGCCGACGCCGCGTTTAAGCTTGAAAAAGGGCAGATTTCCGAACCGGTTAAGAGCCAGTTCGGCTGGCACATCATCAAGCTTGAGGACAAGCGGACCAAGGAATTTCCGCCCTTTGACGCCGTGAAAGAGCAATTGTCGCGCTATGTCGCGCAAAAAGCCCAGTCAGACATGATACTGGAGCTGCGCAAGGGCACAAAAATCGTCAAGACCGATGCGCCTTCCAGCGTCATTCCGGGCTTGCCTGCCAAGTGAGGCTTTTGTCCCGCCGCGCTCTGGCTATCGCCGGCATCGCGGCGGCGCTTGCGGCAGCGGGGGTTTTCATGGCGGGAAACGGTTCGGAGTTCGGCTTCTGGCAGGCTTTGGGCGCGGCCACCGGCACGCGCCAAGACTTGGGGGCGGCGGATTTTGCCGCGCTGGAGCGGCGGGCCACCCCGAACGATTGGCTCCTATGCCCGGCCGGCGTGTGCCCGCGGGCGCGCTCGGAGGGCGAGCCGCCGGTCTTTACCATCTCTGCCGAGCGGCTTGCCGGGAAATTGCGGGCTGCGGCGCTGGCGGAGCCGCGCACAACCGAACTGCCCGCGGCGACCGGCCATTTGCGCTTTGCGCAGCGCTCGTTCCTGTTGCGCTATCCTGATGTCATCGATGTGTTGATCGTGCCGCGAAGCAGCGGCGCTTCGACACTGGCGCTGTGGTCCCGCAGCGTCGTCGGACGATCCGATCTCGGCGTCAACCGCGCGAGGCTGGAGCGTTGGCTGGCGGCGCTCGCGCAATGATCGCGGCCCGGCCTTGACCCCGCCGGGGCCCGCCCGCAAATGTGCGCGCGTTTGAGCATTCGCCCGAGGAACCCCTCCCATGGCCGCGCCATCACCCGTCTCGCCGCTTGCGCCGAAATCCTACCCCGATTTGCCGCCCGTCGAAGGCGTGCGCTTCGCCACCGCGGCCGCCGGCATCAAATACAAGGGCCGCACCGATGTGATGCTCGCTCTGTTCGACAAAGGCACGCAGGCCGCCGGCGTTTTCACCCGCTCCAAATGCCCTTCCGCGCCCGTTGACTGGTGCCGCGCCCGGCTGAAAGGAGGCAAGGCGCGCGCCCTCGTCGTCAATTCCGGAAATGCCAATGCTTTCACCGGACGCAACGGGCTCGAACAGGCGAAATTCACCGCGATGCTGGCCGCCAAAGCCACGGGCGCGTCTCCCGCCGAGATATTCCTAGCCTCCACCGGTGTCATCGGCGAGCCCTTGGACGCGCGCAAGTTTGAGGGCGTGTTTGAACAAATGGCGGCCGCGGCGCGGCCCGACGGCCTGTTTGAGGCCGCCAAAGCGATCATGACAACGGACACTTATCCGAAGGTCGCCACGGCAACCGCTGAAATCGGCGGCGTCACCGTCACTATCGCAGGCATGGCCAAGGGCGCGGGCATGATCGCGCCTGATATGGCGACCATGCTGTCTTATGTTTTTACCGATGCGCTCATCGCGGCGCCTGCGCTTCAGGCCATGCTGTCGAAGGGCGTCGAGGCTTCCTTCAACTGCGTCACCGTGGACAGCGACACATCCACTTCGGACACGCTGATGCTGTTTGCCACCGGCGCGGCGGCGCGGCGGGGCGCGCCTAAAATCACCGCTTCCGGGGACCGCCGGCTCGCGGGCTTTAAAAAGGCCCTCAACGCCCTGCTGATGGACCTCGCCCACCAAGTGGTGCGCGATGGCGAGGGCTGCCGCAAGTTCGTGGAAATCCTTGTGGAAGGGGCAGCCAGCGCCAGAGCGGCCAAACGCGTCGCCATGTCGATCGCCAATTCGCCGCTGGTGAAGACCGCCATTGCCGGCGAGGACGCCAACTGGGGCCGCATCGTCGCCGCCGTGGGCAAGGCTGGCGAGAAGGCGGACCGCGATAAGCTGGCCATCTGGTTTGGCGGCATCCGCGTGGCGCACAAGGGCCTGCGCGATCCCGCCTACAATGAGGCGGAGGTCTCGCAGGTTATGAAACGCGAGACCATTCCCATTCGTGTGGCCATCGGCGCGGGCGGCACGGGAGCGGCGAGAGTGTGGACCTGCGACCTCACCAAGGAATATGTGGCGATCAACGGCGATTACCGAAGCTGAAAGAACCTCTTGATTCCGCGCTCCCATCGGGTCACGCTGGGGAATTCGGGTGTTGCGAATGGTGTCCCATGCGTCCTTTAGTCTGTGTGTTCCTTGCCGCGCTTTGCCTCTCCGCCTGCCGCAGCGCGCCCACGGCTTCGTTTGACGCCGGCGCCGCCGAATATATCCACAAGCAGGGCTCGGGCGAGATCAAGGGCCACGCCTTTTACCGCGATGAGACCGGCAAGGTGGTTTACGCCGCCGGGGAATATATTTTCCTGATGCCGGCGACCGTCTATGCGCAGCAGCGCTTTGCCCAGGTTTACGGCAAGGGCAAATATATTCAGACGAAATATCTGCCGTGGGACGACGCCGATCCGCAGTTCCGGAAATACTCGCGCTCCACCAAGGCGGAATCCGACGGACGCTTTTCCTTCGATAAGGTCGCGCCGGGGGACTATTTCGTTGCGACGACCGTCACCTGGTGGCCGGAAAACGCTTTCATCGCGTCGGGCGGCGCAATTTACGAGAAGGTCACGCTGACCGGCAAGGAAAAAGACGCCGTGCAGGTAATCGTTTCAGGCAAATGATTTCATGAGACTTCTCCTCGTTGTCGCCGCCGCCCTGTTCGATGCGGATGGCCGCGTGCTGATCGCGCAGCGGCCGCCGGGCAAACAGCTTGCGGGCTTGTGGGAGTTTCCCGGCGGCAAGCTCGATGCCGGCGAGCGCCCCGAACAAGCGCTGATACGGGAATTGCATGAGGAGCTGGGCATCACAGTTAGGGCCGATTGCCTCGCGCCGCTGGCTTTCGCCAGCCACGCCTATGAGGATTTCCATCTGCTGATGCCGCTCTACATCTGCCGGCGCTGGGAGGGGTTCGTTCAATCGCGCGAGGGCCAGTCGCTGAAATGGGTGCGGCCGCGGGAGTTGCGTCAATATCCGATGCCGCCGGCGGATGCGCCGTTGATTCCCGCGCTGATCGACATCGCGGGGGTTTGATGCGCGTCAGCCAAACAGCCCGATCACGGCGCCCTGCGCGAGCAAAACCACAAGCCAATGGCCCGCATCGATGATCGTAAGCGCCGCCGGGCGCTTCTGGAAAGCATTGTTGACGGCAATCGTTGTGGCAACGAAGCCGAGCCAGCACAACGCGCCGGTGATCAGCCCGCTTCTCAATCCCGCCGGGCCAAAATGTCCGATGAGGCCCGCCAGCGTGAAGGCCATGATCAGTTCCGCCGCGAAGCATATGATCATCGGCGCCGCGCGCGGCGATTTCGACTGGTCTGACGCGTTCCAGCCGAGCGCCGCCGTCCAGGGTTTGGCGAGCGCGCTGTACCAAACAGCGCCGGCGATCCAGCTGGCGAGGGCCGCGGCGAAAACCGCGATATAATTGATGGCCATGCGCGCCTCCTGTGTGAACCCGGCTAAAGCCCTATACCCCGCCCATTTTGCAAATCAGCTTCCATTCGTCATCGCGCACCGGCTGCACCGAAAGCCGCGCCGAGGTGAGCAGAGACATTTTGGCGAGCGCCGGCGTCGCTTTGACCCGCGCCAGCGTGACAGGTTTTTTCAGCGGCTTCACCGCTTTGAAATCGCACATGCAGAATTTGCCGGTCTCGTCGGTGGGATCGGGATAAAACTCACGGATCACCTCGACGATGCCGACGATCTCCTTGCCCTCATTGGAATGATAGAAGAAGACGTGTTCGCCGTTTTTCATCGCCATCAATTGCAGCTTGGCGAGATGATTGCGCACGCCGTTCCAATGGGTGCCCGCCGCGCCGGCGGCGGCCTGCATCTCCCAAGACCATTTCTCAGGCTCGCTCTTGATCAGCCAATGCGCCATGTTTTTCCCGATGAATTCACGGCGAAGCTAAAGCAGGCGGCGGGACGGGTAAAGGTCAGAGAAAATTCTGCGGGTCAACGTCCACCATCACGCGCACGCCGCCCCGCTCGGGCGGGCCCGCCGCGATCATCGCGCGCAGAAAGCCCTGCAAGTCAGCGCTGCGCGGTCCTTTCGCCAGCAGCCGAAAGCGGTGCCGTCCGCGCACCACGGCGATGGGCGCCTCGGCGGGGCCGAGCACGATAATTTCCTCCGCCGAGGGCAGGCCGCCGAGCGGGGCGACGCTCCAGCGCGCCGAGGGCGCGAGCGAGTAGGCGGCGCGCGCCATGGCGCGGGCATGGGACTCCGCCGAAGCGCGGTCATTGCCGGTCACGATCAGCGCCGCGAGCCGCCCGAACGGCGGCAAAGCCGCGCGCCGGCGCGCCTCCGTCTCCGCCGTGTAAAACCGCTCCGTGTCGCCTGAAAGCAGCGCTTGCATTACCGGATGCTCCGGCTGCCAGGTCTGCACCAGGCCGCGTCCGGCGCGGGCGCCGCGGCCCGCCCGCCCGGTCACCTGCTGGAGCATTTGAAAGGTGCGCTCGGCGGCCCGCGGATCGCCGGAATTGAGGCCGACATCGGCGTCGATGACGCCGACCAGCGTCAGCCCCGGGAAATTATGCCCTTTGGCGACCAGTTGCGTGCCGATGACAATATCGAAAGCGCCCTTGGCGACTTCGTCCAGCTCGCGCCGCAACCGCTCCGCGCCGCCGGGAAAATCCGACGACAGCACCAGCGCGCGCGCGCCGGGAAACCGCTCCGCCACCTCGTCCGCAAGCCGCTCGACGCCGGGGCCGCATGCGGTCAGCGCATCCGGGGTTTCACACTCCGGGCAGGCTTCGGGACGCCGCTCCACGTGGCCGCAATGGTGGCACACGAGGGCGCGGCGGAAGCGGTGCTCCACCAGCCAAGCGGTGCAGTGCGGGCACTGAAATTTATGGCCGCAGGATTTGCACAGGGTCAGCGGCGCATAGCCGCGGCGGTTGAGAAACAGCAGCGCCTGTTCGCCCCGGCCGATGGCGCCGTCGACCGCCTCGCACAGGCGCGGCGAAATCCATTTGCCGCGCGCGGCGGCATTGGCGCGCAGATCGATGGCGGCGATATCCGGCAGGGCGCGTCCGCCGTAGCGCGCCGCAAGCGCCAGCTTTTTATAACGCCCCTGTTGCGCGTTGACGCGCGATTCAATCGATGGCGTTGCGGAGGCCAGCACCACGCCGGCATTCTCCAGCTGGCCGCGCACCACCGCCATGTCGCGCGCCTGATAGGAGACGCCGTCATCCTGTTTGTAGGCGGCTTCATGCTCCTCATCCACGACGATCAGTCCCAATTCGCTGAACGGCAGAAAAAGCGCCGAGCGCGCCCCGGCGACGACGCGAACCTCGCCGCTGGCAGCGCCAAACCACACACGCGCGCGCTGTCTCGCGGCGATGCCCGAATGCCATTCGGCGGGAGGCACGCCGAATCGAGCCGCGAAACGCGCCCGGAACTGCGCCGTCAGGGCGATTTCCGGCATCAGGATCAGCGACTGGCGCCCGGCCTTCAGCGCCGCCGCGACGGCCTCGAAATAGACTTCGGTTTTGCCGGAGCCGGTGACCCCGTCGAGCAGGGTGACCGTGAACCCGCCCGCCGCAACGCTGGCTGCGAGCGCCTCGCCCGCTTCGCGCTGACTGTCCTCCAGCAGGGTCGCCGCGAAGCCGGGATCGGGCGTCAGCGCCGCGGGCTCGGGCGGCAGCGCCACCGCCTCGAGCGTGCCCTCATCGACAAGCGAATCGATGACGCCCGCTGAACACGCCGCCATTTCCGCAAGCGCGGACTTTTTGAAGGTGAGGCCGCCCTCCGCCGCCGCGATAACGCGGGCCCGCGCGGGCGTCAGGCGCTGCGGCGGCGGCCCCGAGAGGCGCACGCCGATCCGCACAGGCTCCGGCCCGGCATTGTCAGGCGCGCGGATTCCCATGCGCAGAACCATGCCGCGCGGCGCCAGCGTCCACCGCGCGATCCAGTCAACGAGCTTGCGCAGCGGCTCGCGAACGGCGGGCAAATCGCGTTTTTCGAGGATGGTTTTGAGGTTGGAGCCCGCGGGGGCGCGGCGCGTTTCCCACACAACCCCTGTCGCCTCGCGCGTCCCAAGCGGCACGGTGACAAAATCGCCGGGGGATAGCGCCATGCCGGCGGGGACTTTATAGGAATAGGACGTGTCCACCGCGACGGGCACGAGCACGTCCGCGATAAGGTCGCCGGCCGCGGGAGCCTGGCTGGGAAATTCGCCACTCATGCGCGTGGACTAGCAGATAAAGCCGGCAAGGTCGTCCACAGGCGAAACCAATAGGGGATTCCGACCGCTCCGACATCGGGAATTTTCTTTGCGGGAATTTTCATTGCAAGAATTTTCATTGGATGCGCAAATTAGCCGCCCTGGTGCGCCAGCGCACGGCGCGAAACGCGGCATGCGGTATCAAAGCGAAGTGTGCAATGGCCCAAGGCCGGCGCCATTTTAGCGGGGTTGTTCATGGAAACCTATGACGGGCCGTTGCCGGCGGGCATCACGTTGAAGGACGCGACTCAGGACATCAACGCGAAAGTGAACGCCGCGCTGAAGGCGCCGAAGGAAAAAACGGCGGGCAAATCTCCGGCGCTCGAAAATGAGGTCTACAAGGCTCTTGGACTGCCCGTGCTGCCATATCTGCAATACGCGCCTATCGAATCGTGGGCGAATGCTCTGCCAAGGGCAAGCGCCGGCGCGCAGGGAACCATTTATCAGCCGAAGGTGGAAGACTCGCAATACCGCGACACCTCGACCGCCATCCGCGTGGGAGGCCTCGCCCCGGTGATGCTTGTCGGCGACGTTTTGTTCGGCGTCGATAAAATCGGCCACTTCTTTCAACTTGGATACGCCAATTACTACAAGCTGACGCAGGGCGCGGCGAAACTCTCCGCCGCCGACGCGGCGACCGAGGGCGACAAAACCGAGGTCGGATTGTTCGGGCTGCAGACCACCGGCGTTTATTCCAACGCGGACCTCGCCGCCAACCGGGCCGGCATGAAGTTTTACCAGGAGATCGCCGCCAGCCCCTCGCTGCTTTTCGACATTCGAAAGTATGTGAGCGACAAGTGGAACGAGCAGAATAATTTGAATTTGTACGACAACGGGATCACCCACACGCTCATGAGGAACAACATTCCCGGCCGTTGGTCCGGAACCATGAGCTGGAAGGATGGATCGACAAGCGAGGTCGCGGGAGTTAATGCGGAGATGGACGTGACCGGCGCGCGGACGATGGACGAATTG
>JANYFM010000180.1 GCA_025362655.1 Hyphomicrobiales bacterium
GCGCGGCGCGATTGATTTGAAACTGCTGCCCTCGCCGCGTTTGGTTCTCGGCGGGGCGGAACTGGCGGGCGCGCGGGGCTTTTCCCTGCGTTCGGAGCGGGTGGTGCTGGAGCTTGCGGTCGCGCCGCTGCTGCGCGGAGAGTTCCGCTTCATCGAAGCGTCCTTCGAGGCTGCGGATATACAGCTCGATGCGGTTGTCGGCGCGCCGGATTTTGCGGCGGCCCTCCCCGGCGACACGCCATTTGAGCGCCTTGTCCTCAAAAACGCCCGGCTGCGGGGGGCGGGGGAGGGCGGTGCCGCGCTGGATATCGCCGGCCTTGAACTGGAGGCTGAGGCGGCCTCGCTCGCCGGGCCGTTCAAGGGCTCGGGCTCGTTTGTTCGGGAGGGCGAAAGACTTGCGTTCCGGTTCAGCACCGGCTCGCGCGAGAATGACCGCATGCGGGTTAAATTCATCGCGGATGAGAGCGCCGCCTCGCCGCGCGCGGACTTCGACGGCGTGATCGTGTTTGCCGGCAAGGGCGGGAAGACCGTTTTCGAGGGGCCGGCGGTTTTCTCCGGCGGGGCCATTGCGGGCTGGCGGCTGAGCGGGCCGTTGAAAATGGATTTCACCGGCGCCGCCATGGAGACGCTCGATCTCAAAATAGGCGGCGAGGACCAGGGGCTTGGTTTTACCGGAAAGGGAAGCGCGGGGTTCGGTAGAGGCGCGCGGGCTGAATTGGCGCTGGCGGCAAAACAGATTGATGCGGATCGTTGGCTGGGCTCCAAAACCGCCGGCGGCGATTGGCTGGGCGCGGCCTCGCGCGGGCTTGCTGACGCTGACTTTGCCGGGCGCGCCGGCCTGCCGTTTCATCTAAGCGTCAGCGCGCCGGCGATGCAGCTTGGCGGGGAAACGCTGACGGATTTGGCGCTGGATGCCCGGCTTGCGCCAGGGTTGCCTGCGCAAATCCGGCTGGAGGCGAATGGCCCCGGCCGCTCGCGCCTGCTGCTGGATGGCGCATTGGAAACTGGCGCCGCCGCGCAATTTCGCGGACGCGCGGAGGCCGGCGCGCGCGACGTTTCGCGGCTCGCGGATTGGCTGGCACAGGGCTCGCCCGAAGCCGCATCCCGGCTGCGCGCGCTGCCGGTCCGCGCTCTGGAGGTCGGCGGCGATGCGGCGCTCTCCGGCGCCGGATTTTCCGCCCGCAATTTCGTTCTGAAGGCTGACCGATCGACCCTCCGGGGCGCCGCGGCTTTCACGCGCGCGCTTGGCGCCGAGCCCGCCCGCGTTTTCGCGGATTTAACTTCTGAAAGCCTCGATCTCGACGCGGTGCCCGACCTCAGCGCGGCCGGCGCGGCGTTGGAGGGAATGGATTTCCAGCTCTCGCTGGAGGCGCGGGCGGTGCGCGTCGCGCGCTTTGGCGAAGGCATGATCGATGCCGGGCGCATTAAGATTCGCGCGTCCCGGGCCAAGGCGGTCACCAAGCTTGAAACGTTTGAGCTGGCGGAAATCGGCGGCGCTTCGTTTGAGGCGCATGGCGAGGCCGGGCCGGCCGCGGCGCGGCTGGATGGCCGGCTTGATGCGCAAAGGCTGGGCGAGCTGGCGGCGCTTTTGCAGCGCGCCGCGCCTTCGCCCTGGGCGCAGGCTTTGGCGTCGCGCGCCACCGCTTTGTCGCCGGCGCGGATCGGATTTAGCCTTGAAGCCTCGCGCGGGCGAGGCAATGCCGGCCTTCGCGTCGATCATCTGAAACTGACGGGAACCGCGCGCGGCACCAGCATGGAGGCGACGATACGGCCCGAGGTCGACGGCAACGGCCTCAATGGCCTCCTGTCTCTTGATGCGGCCGAGGCGCCGTCCCTGCTGCGCCAGCTTGGGTTCGAAACCCTGGCGTTGGCGGGGGCTGGGCGGGGGCGCGTTACCGCTGAAATGCGCGGCGGTTTTGAAACCGGGTTGGAGACCACGGTTTTGGCGCAGTTGGCCGGGGCGCAATTGAGTTTTTCCGGGCGCGCCGCCGGCACGGCGCAATCGCCGGACGTGCGCGGCCAGGTCCGCATCAAGGCGCCCGATGTGGCGCCGCTGATGCGGGTGATGATGTTCGGCCTGCCGGATTTTTCCATGGCCCTGCCGGCGGAGGCGGGCGGCGGCTTTAGCCTTGCGGGCGGCCGG
>JANYFM010000191.1 GCA_025362655.1 Hyphomicrobiales bacterium
CGAGCGCAACCAGGTGCTGCTCGGCGTCACGGGGTCCGGCAAGACTTTCACGATGGCGCAGGTGATCGAACGCACGCAGCGCCCTGCCCTCATCCTTGCGCCCAACAAGACGCTGGCAGCGCAGCTCTACGGCGAGTTCAAAAGTTTTTTCCCACATAACGCGGTTGAATATTTTGTCTCCTATTACGACTATTACCAGCCGGAAGCCTATGTGCCGCGCACCGACACTTACATCGAAAAAGAGTCCTCTGTTAACGAGCAGATCGACCGCATGCGCCATTCCGCCACGCGGGCGCTGCTGGAGCGCGACGATGTGATCATTGTCGCGTCGGTGTCGTGCATCTACGGCATTGGCTCCGTCGAGACCTACACAGCGATGACCTTTTCCGTGAAAGCGGGCGAGAAAATCGATCAGCGCCAGCTCATCGCCGATCTCGTGGCGCTGCAATACAAGCGCGGCATCGGCGATTTCCAGCGCGGCGTGTTCCGCGTGCGCGGCGACACCATCGAGCTGTTTCCCGCGCATTACGAGGACCGCGCCTGGCGCATTGCGTTTTTCGGCGATGAGATCGAGGGCATCGCGGAGTTTGATCCGCTGACAGGCAAAAAAATCGCCGATCTCGCGTTCGTCAAGGTTTACGCGAATTCGCATTACGTGACGCCGCGCCCGACGCTGCTGCAAGCCATTGCCAGCATCAAAAGCGAGCTGAAGCAGCGGCTCGGCGAGCTGCACAACGGCGGGCGCCTGCTGGAGGCGCAAAGGCTGGAGCAGCGCACTTTGTTCGATCTTGAGATGATGGAATCGACCGGCTCCTGCGCCGGCATCGAGAATTATTCGCGCTATCTGACCGGCCGCAAGCCCGGCGAGCCGCCGCCGACTTTGTTCGAGTATCTGCCGGACAACGCTTTGGTCTTCACCGACGAATCCCACGTCACCGTGCCGCAGATCGGCGCGATGTATAAAGGCGATTTCCGCCGCAAGGCGACGCTGGCCGAATACGGGTTCCGCCTGCCGTCGTGCCTCGACAACCGCCCGCTGCGGTTTGAGGAATGGGAGGCGATGCGGCCGCAGACCGTGCATGTCTCGGCGACGCCGGGCTCGTGGGAAATGGAGCGCACGGGCGGGGTTTTTGTCGAGCAGGTGATCCGCCCGACCGGGCTGATCGATCCGCCTGTCGAGATACGTCCCGCGCGGGCGCAGGTGGACGATCTGCTCGGCGAGGTCCGTGAAACCGCGCTGGCGGGATACCGCACGCTGGTCACCGTGCTGACCAAGCGCATGGCGGAGGACCTCACCGAATATCTGCACGAGAACGGCGTGCGCGTGCGCTATATGCACAGCGATATCGACACGATCGAGCGCATCGAAATCCTGCGCGATCTGCGGCTCGGCGCCTTCGATGCCCTCGTTGGCATCAATCTTTTGCGCGAAGGACTGGACATTCCCGAATGCGCGCTGGTCGCGATTCTCGACGCGGACAAAGAAGGCTTTTTGCGAAGCGAGACCTCGCTGGTGCAAACCATCGGCCGCGCCGCGCGAAATATCGACGGGCGCGTGATCCTCTATGCCGATCAGATAACCGGCTCGATGGAGCGCGCCATCGCGGAGACCGACCGGCGGCGCGAAAAGCAGCAGCGCTACAACACGGAAAACGGCATCACGCCGGCCTCGATCAAACGCGGCATCCAGGACATTCTCGGCTCGGTCTACGAGGCCGATCACGTCACCGTGGATATCGGGCTCGCCGACGCGCCGCGCATCGGCCACAACATGAAGGCAACGGTCGCCGATCTTCAGAAACGCATGCGCGAGGCGGCCGCCAATCTCGATTTCGAGACGGCGGCGCGGCTGCGCGACGAGGTGAAACGATTGCAGGCGGTGGAGCTGGCCATCGGCGATGACCCGATGGCGCGCCAGGCCGATGTGGAGCGCAGCGCCGGCGCCTATGCGGGCGCGCGGCGGTTTGGAGCGGCGGCGAACATGCCGGCGACGCGCGCGCATAAGCCGACGGACGCCGACATGGGCCCGCACAACTTCGGCGGCGGCGAGGCCAGGCCTTTGACGCGGCCGGCGGCGCGCAGCACCGGGGGCAAGGGCGGCATGCACGGGGGGAAGGCGAGGCCGATCCGGGGGAAGCGGTAGGGAGGCGGGCGGGGCGGATTGAGAACAGAACCGGGCCCCCATTCACCTTAACGCCGCACGCCTCTCGATTTGCCGGCCGGGGCGGCCTATATTACCGAAATGTTAACGCGGAGCGGGCCAGTGGACGATACGCCCCGGGAGATCGGGATTTCGGCGCCCCAAACTTCAACGTTCCAGACTTCGGCGCCCAAAGCGGCGGGGCGCGGCGCGTCCGCGCTGGGCGCGCATCTGGGGCCGCTGGCGTCGCCGGGCGCAGCGCCCAATCTTGCCGACGCCATGCGCCGGGCGCGCACCCAGGCGGCCGAGCGCTCCGAAGTGATCGCGGAGCTGCGCGGCGCTGAGCAGGCGCGGCTGGAAATGCTGGCTGAAGCCATCCGGCCCGTGCTGGCGCAGGTGCCCGACTCCATCGATTTCTTCGATGCCGGCCTCGTGCCCGGAGACCGTCCGCGCTATTTCGTGGACATGCTGGCCTTCGTCGAAATGGGCCGCGACCGGCGCACCTATCATTTCGTGCAGGACACCCGCCACGGACGAATCGTGCTGGCGGAAAGCGACAGGATCGACACCATCACGGAAGCGGTGACCGCTTATGTGGCGCGCCGCCTCGTCGAGCGCGAACAGGCGCTCGCCTCCGATCAAACCATCGAAAAGGCGGCGCGCGCCTATGCCAAAGACGCGGGCGCGGCGAAGCCGTTGCCGGTTCATGCGCCGGCGGCCCAGCCGCGCCGGCGGTTTTTCTTCACCGCGCTGATGTTCACCGTGGAACTGCTTGGCTCCATCGTGCTGTTCGGCGTGCTGGCGGCGCTGGCCTATTTCGGCTGGCAGGCCGGCTGGCACTGGTGGAGCCTGCAACAGGGCGGCTGATCAGAGGATGAAGGTTTCGATATCCGCGAACTCGCCTGTCCCGGCCGATATTCCGCGCACCCGCGCCTCAATGCGCCAGCCGTTGCCGGCGCGCTCGATCTCATAAAGGTGATAGGCCGCGCGGTGGCGCGGCGTGCCGGGCACGGCGGAAGCCGAGGCGACGCCGATTACCGGTGTGTCGCGCTCCGCGCCCTTGATGGCGCGGCGAAGCAGCCGGTGATTGTGCCCGTGCAGGATCAGTTCCGCTCCGGCGCGCTCAATAATGTCTTCGAAGGCGCGGGCGTCGCGCAGACCGCGTCCCGGCGCCGCGCCGCCGCGCCATGGCGGATGGTGGATCATCACAACCCGCATCAGGCCCCGCGCGCCGGTGCCCCGCAGCATCGCTTCGAAGGCTTCCCGCTGCGGCGCGCCAAGCCGGCCCGAGGCGAGAAAGGGCGCGGTCGCGATGGCCGACGACAGGCCAATCAGCGCGATATCGCCGCGCACACGCAGGAAGGGGAAGGCGGCGCTTTGCGGTTCGTCGCCACGGCACCAGGGCGCGAAAGTGTCGGCGATGCGCGGCAGGGCCGAGGGCACGTAGGCATCGTGATTTCCCGGCACAAAACTCACATCCTCCGGCTTGCCAAGGGTGCGCAGCCAGGCCTCCGCCAGCGGAAATTCCGCCGCCAGGCCGAGGTTCATGATATCGCCGGTCATAGCGGCATGGTCAGGGTTTTGCGCGCGCATGTCCGCAGTGAGGCGCGCCAGCACGTCCATATCGTGGATGCCTGAGCGCCTGATCCAATTGACGTAACCGGTCAGCCGCTTGCCCGCGAGTTCCCGCAGGGAGGGTTTGGGCAGCGGACCAATGTGGGGATCGGAGAGGTGGGCAAGGCGGAAGGGCACGGCGGCCGGTGTCGCCCGAAGGGCGGCACGCGTCAAGAGCGGGGCCTCCTCTTGCCGGTGCGCCGCGGCGGCACGCAGGGCCCCTCACGCCCCGCCGATCAGAATGCCTGCCGCCAGCACTATGGCGCCGCCCAGCACGATCTGGAACACTGCCTGCAAAAACGGCGTATCCATGAAGCGCGCCCGCACCCAGGCGATGGCCCAAAGCTCGATAAAGACGATAAGCCCGGCGATTCCCGTGGCCCACCAGAAAGCATTCGGCCAGGAATCCGGCACCAGATAAGGCAGAGTGTGGCCAAGGCCGCCGATGGTTGTCATCAGCCCGCAGATGCCGCCGCGGATCCACGGCGTGCCGCGGCCGGTCAGCGAGCCGTCGTCCGAGAGGGCCTCGGCAAAGCCCATGCTGATGCCCGCGCCGATGGAGGCGGCAAGGCCGATCAAAAACGTCTCCCAATTGTGATGGGTGGCGAAGGCCGCGGCGAACAGCGGCGCGAGAGTGGAGACCGAGCCATCCATAAGGCCGGCGAGGCCGGGCTGCACATATTGCAGCACGAACATGCGCTGGCGGGTTGTCTCCTCCTCGTCGCGCACGGCGTCGGTGAGGTAGGAGGCTTCCAGCTGATGGGCGTTGACCTTATGGTTTTCCTCGACCTCCGCGAGGTCGCCCAGCAGTTTGCGCACCTCGACATCGGTCGTCTGGGCCGCCGCGCGCTGATAGAAACGCGCGGCTTGGAACTCCATCGTCTCAGCTTCTTTACGAATTGTGTCGAGCGCCAGATTGGAACTGAGCCAGATGGGCCGGCGCTTGAGAAAGCCCTTCACATCGTCGCGGCGAATCGGGGGCAGGTTTTTGCCAAACCGCGTCTCGTAGATTTCGAGCAGCGCGTGGCGGTGGTTGGTCTCCTCGGCCGACATTTCCTCGAACACCTTGGCGGAGGCTGGATAGCGCTCGCGCAAATCCTCGGCGAAGGCCGAATAAATGCGGCTGTCCTCTTCCTCAGAGGCAATCGCCACCGCCAGAATCTCACGCGGAGTCAGATCTCCAAAACTCTTCACTTCAGGCTCCAGTTCGTGTTTAGAGCTTTTCTAAACACCGGAGCATATGATGTCCAACCGCGAAATTGTCGCATGTTTGAAGGCCGGCCGATGCCCTTTCCCAATCCCAAACGCATGGCGCTGTTCGCTCTTCAGCGTTTTCAGCATGTATGCAGCCGTTTCTGGCGGCCGCTCACGATGGGCGTCCGTGCCCTTGTTATCGACGACAGGGGGCGGGTCTTCCTGGTGCGCCACTCCTACGTGGCGGGCTGGCATCTGCCCGGCGGCGGTGTCAAGCCGGGCGAGACCGTGCTGAAATCGCTGGAGCGGGAGCTGGAGGAAGAGGGCAATATCACGCTGACCGGCGCGCCGGAGCTGCTCGGCGTCTATTTCAATGATTACGCGAGCGAGCGCGATCACGTCGTTG
>JANYFM010000259.1 GCA_025362655.1 Hyphomicrobiales bacterium
CCGGCCGACTTTTTCGCCGCAGGCGGCCTGTGGCGTGCCGATGCAAGCCTTTTCCCTCGCGGCGCGATTCCGGCGTTATGCTGTCGATTTCGCCGGACGACGCCGCTCCCCTCAATCATCCCTCTTAATCAGCGGGTCGTAGGTTCGAGCCCTACATCACCCACCATTTTCCGAACTGATCTCAGTCCGAAATATTTTGTGGGATGGCCCCTTGCAAATTCCGCGGTTCTCGTTTAGGTAAGGCTGGTCGATACACGGTCAGATGACCTGGTCTTAGCGCTAAAGAGATTTCGCGCCAGGTTCACCCCTTCATCCTTTCCCGAAAACGCGAATTCGACGGTCGGCTAATTGCCGGCAAGCTAGATGCATATGTGAAAGGTGATCCCATGACGACGGGAACCGTGAAATGGTTTAACGCCCAGAAGGGCTTCGGCTTCATTCAGCCTGACGACGGCGGCAAAGACGCCTTCGTCCATATCAGCGCCGTTGAACGCGCCGGCATGAACGATCTGCGCGAAGGCCAGAAACTGAGCTTCGAGCTCGTTTCCGACAAGAAAAGCGGCAAAATGTCCGCTGATCATCTCAAGGCGATGGATTAATCGCCGTACGGCGGCGCGGGGCAACCCGTTTTCGCCGGACTGCCTCACCGCTTTGGCGGCTGACCACGGATGTACCGGCGGCGGCTTTCGGTTTGGCTTGAATTTAGGGAAAGCCCTGCTGTCCCCCTTGGGGATGGCGGGGCTTTTTCGTTTGACGCGCTTGCAGAGCCCGCGCCTGTGGCGCGCTTGCAGAGCCGGCGCCTGACACGCGGAACTCCTGGAACGATTGCCGCCGCCCGCGATCCTGCTATGAACCGATAGCGGGAGCGGGACGCCCGCGGGAGCGCGCGCTGTGGACACCAGGCTCGTCGGAAATTCAAATTTGCGGGTCTCGACGCTCGGCGTTGGCTGCAATAATTTTGGCGGGCGATGCAATGAAGAGCAATCGCGCGCGGTGATTTTCAGCGCGCTGGATGCCGGGGTCACGCTGTTTGACACGGCGGATGTCTACCCCCTGCCAAAGCCCGGACTCTCCGAGGAGATTTTGGGCCGGGCGCTGGGAGCGCACCGGGAAAAAGCGGTGATCGCCACCAAATTCGGGCTGCCCATGGACCCGGAAAAGAAAACCGGTGGCGGCTCGCGGGCTTATGTGATGGCCGCCGCCGAAGCTTCACTGCGGCGCCTTGGCACTGACCGCATCGATCTCCTGCAATTGCATTTTCCCGATCCCAAAACGCCGATTGAGGAAACCCTGAGCGCTCTCGATGATCTCGTGCGTCAGGGCAAGGTCCGCCATATCGGCTGCTCCAACATGCAGGGCTGGGAACTCGTTCATTCCCTCTGGGCCAGCGAGAAAGAGGGCATGGCCCGGTTCGTCTCCAGCCAGAACCAGTATTCCCTGTTGTCGCGCGGGGTTGAGCCGGAGCTTGGCGGCGCGCTGCGCCGGCACGCAATTGGCCTGCTGCCGTATTTTCCGCTGGCGGGCGGATTTCTCTCTGGAAAATACAAGCGGGGCGCAGCCCTTCCGGCGGGCTCGCGGCTGACCAACAGCAAGGCGCTGCATGACATGTTCATCAGCGACGCGCGTTTCGACATCATCGAACGGTTGGAGCCTTGGTGCGCGGCGCGGGGAATGAGCCTGTTGCAACTGGCGTTCCGCTGGCTGCTGGCCAAAGACATTGTGCCCAGCGTCATTGCCGGGGCCAGCACGCCCGCGCAGGTCGCGGAGAATGCCGCCGCTGTGGCGGGCGCGCTGACGCCCGGAGAGGTTGTCGAGGTTGAGCGCCTCGCCGGCAATGCGCCGGACGCTTTCGGCTCGCATTGACAGGGGCGGTTTGCATCACCTGACGGCGCTGCTAAGTTCGGCGCGTCGGAATATCCGGGAGGCCGCCGCCGATGATCAGCGCCGCTGAAAACGAAATTCTCACGCGTGTCGGCCCTGAAACCCCGATGGGACGGATGATGCGGCGGTATTGGCTGCCCGTCTGCGCCGGCACGCAATTGCCGGAACCCGATTCCGCGCCGCTGCATACGCGGGTGCTCGGCGAAAGCTTTGTGGTGTTTCGCGACACATCCGGGCGGGCCGGCGTGCTCGATGAATTGTGCATGCATCGGCGCGCATCGCTGGTGCTGGGGCGGGTGGAGGAGGGCGGCATCCGCTGCCTCTACCACGGCTGGAAATTCAGCGTCGACGGCGACATTCTCGAAACGCCCAATCACTGCGACGAGCGCTTCCGCGCCAGCTTGAAGGCGCCGGCCTATCCCGCGCGCGAGGCGGGCGGCATGGTCTGGGCCTATTTCGGACCCAAAGAGCTGGAGCCGCCGTTTCAAGCTTATGAGTTTTTCGGCGGGCCGGAGGAAAACCGGCTGGTGTTCCGGGTCAACACGCCCGCCAATTATCTGCAATTATGGGAGGGCGGCACGGATTCCTCCCATGTCGGCATTCTCCATTGCAACCTTGCCAATCCCGAATGGAAGGGCAAACCGGATTTCGTGCCGGGCGCGGACGATTACACCTCCGTCGCGCTGGCGGTCGGCGATAATGCGCCGCTGATCGATATTGAGAACACGCCTTACGGCTATCACTATGCGGCCAAGCGCGAGGGGCCGGCGCTGGCGGACGGAACCAGCGCGCACAGCGTGCGGGTGACAGCGGTGATATTCCCGACCTGCCGCATCATTCCGCTGGCGCATTATCAGTTTTTTGTTTTCGAAGTGCCGCAAAGCGATGAGCGCACCAGCACCTATTTCGTGGCGCACGGTCCCAAACCCTTTGACCGCGCGAAAATGCTCGGCGTGCTGGGCCTCGACAAGCCGCGCCTGTGGAACGAGGCGGACTGCGACTACCGCGTCGGCCCGGAAAACCGCTATGGCCAGGACCGCGCAAAGATGGGCGAGGTGTGGTCCGGCCTCGGCGGGCTTATTCCGGAGGATGCGAGCATCGGCGCCTCGATGGAGCCCATAGTGGAACGCCACAAGGAGGTTCTGGTCGCCGCCGATGCCGCCGTCGCCCGGCTGCGCTCGCGGCTGCTGGAATCGGTGCGGCGGCACGAGGCGGGGGGCGAGCCCTTCGGGCTTTCCATCGCGGATTATTCGAAAGTGCGCAGCCTCGCCGACACCCATATCGCGGCGGGCGGGCGCTGGCAGGATTTCCTGCCGCACAATCTCGGCCCCGGCCCCAAACAGCCCGCGCGCGTTTGAGCCGCGCGCCGACGCCCGTGCGCGCGCCATGAAAGCGATGCGCGTCATTTTCGGCGCCACAATGATGCTGGCGGGCTTTCTGCTGTTTCTTGTGCAGCCGATGCTGGCGAAATTCATTCTTCCCTGGTTCGGCGGCAGCGCCACGACGTGGACCGTGTGCATGCTGTTTTTCCAGCTGGCGCTGCTGGCGGGCTATGCGTATGCCCATGCCATCACAGCGCCGCTGAGCCCGCGCGCGCAAGCGGTTTTGCAACTGGCCGTTCTCTGCGCAGCGGCGCTGGCGCTGCCGGTGACACCCTCCGACGCGCTGAAGCCGCCGCCGTCGGGCGATCCCCGGCAGCAAATACTGCTGCTGCTGGCGGTTTGCGCCGGCGCGCCCTATGCGGTTCTCGCCGCGACCTCGCCGTTGCTTCAGCGCTGGCTGCATTTTTTGCAGCCGGAGGCGAAGCCTTCACGCTACTTCGCGCTGTCCAATCTCGGCTCCTTTGCGGGGCTGCTGGCCTATCCCTTCGTGTTTGAGCCGCTGCTGCCGGGCGCCGCGCAAACACGCGCGTGGTCAGCGGGATTCGCGCTCTATGGGCTGATGTTTGGGGTGTGCGCGATGGCTGTGCTGCGCGCGCCAAAGCAAATGATGGCGCCGGCCGCCCCGGCGCCGGAGGTGGCCGCAAGGGGAGGCCGCGCGGCTGGATGGATTATCTGGTCCGCTCTGGGTTCGGCTTTGCTGCTGGCGGTCACCTGCCGGATCACGCAATGGTCGGCGGTTGTGCCGTTTTTATGGGTGCTGCCGCTTGGCCTTTATCTGCTGACGCTGGCGGTTGCTTTCGGCAATCCGCGGCTCTACGCGCGGAGATGGACCTTCGCGCTGTTTTGCGCGCTGGCCGCCGCCGCTTTGGTTCCAGCGCAGCCGGCGCTGCCGGGAGCCTTGCAGGCGCAAATCGGACTGCAATGCGCGGTTTTGTTTCTGGGCTGTCTGATCTGCCATTGCGAGATGGCGGCATTGCAGCCGCCGCCGCTGAAGCTGCCGGCCTTTTATCTTGCGACCGCGGCGGGCGGCGCGCTCGGCGGACTGCTTGTGACCCTCGCCGCGCCCGCGGCATTCAGCGATTATTGGGAGCATCCGCTCGTTTTGACCGTTATCGCCGCGCTGGGCGCCTTGGCGGTGGCGCGCGCGGGGGGCGGACGCGCCCGTTTAACGGCGCTTGCGGGGCTTGCGGTTTTTGCAGCTGGTTTGGCGCTGCTTATATCCGACCTTGCCGATAACAGCGGCGCGGTTGTTGCGCGCGCCCGCAATTTTTACGGTGTGGTGGAAGTGCTGAAAGCGGCGCGGGACGATCCCCGGGAAGCCAGCCTCGTTTTGCGCCAGGCCGGCATCGACCAGGGCCTGCAATACACGTCGCCGGCGCGGCGGATGGAGCCGGCCTGCGCTTACAGCTTTGCGGGAGGCGCCGGACGCGCGATGGCGGGCCGGCGCGCGCGGACGGGCGGGGGGCCGCTGCGCATCGGCATTATCGGCCTTGGCGCCGGCATGATGGCGGCGCACGGCGCGGCCGGCGACACGCTCCGCTTTTATGAGATCAATCCCGCCGTCACGGAAATGGCGCGGCGGCATTTCACGTTTCTGGCGCAGAGCCGGGCGGCGGTCGAAATCGTGCCCGGCGATGGGCGCCTGGCGCTGGAGCGGGAGGCCAGCGCCGGTGAAAAGAACGATTTCGACGTGCTGCTCATCGATGCCTTCCGCGGCGCGGCGCCGCCGATGCACCTGATGACCCGGGAGGCTTTCGCCATCTACCTGGAGCATCTCGCGCCGGCGGGAGTTCTCGGCGTCAATTTCGATCTGGGCACGTTCGAAATGGCGCCCCTGCACCGGGGCCTTGCCGCTGAATTTGGCCTCGGCGTCCGCTGGGTGGAAACGCCGCCCGGAGACACCTGCGAAAACCCCGCGGGCTGGGCGCTTTATTCGCGCGATGCCGCTTTTTGGAGCGATCCGGCCGTCGCCGCCGCGCTCTCGCCGTGGCGCGACAACAAAGCGGTGACATTGCTTTGGAGCGATGCGGATAGCAGCCTGCTCAGCATCCTGCGATGGCGCGGGCTGTATTGAACAGCGGGCGGCCGCGGGACGCGGGTTTGCGCTTGCTTGGAGGCGCGGCGTCGCGCAAAACGGGCGGCAATCGTGACGGCAGGCGGAGCGGACCCATGCGGGCCTATGAGCAATTGACGCAGCGCTTCGGGCGCATCAGCGCCATCGATAACGCGTTGGGCATTCTCGACTGGGATCATTCCGTCATGATGCCCGAGGGCGCGGCGTCCGGCCGCGAGGACCAATCGGCGGTGTTGCGGGGTCTTTCGCACGAGCTGATGACGGCGGCTGACATGCCGGAGCTTCTGGCCGCCGCGCGCGCGGATCAAACCGGACTCGACGCCTGGCAAAGCGCCAATCTCATGGAGATGCGCCGCGTCCATGCGGGGGCGGCGGCTCTCCCCGCCGATCTGGTTGAAGCCGTGTCGCGCGCCAATGCGCGGTGTGAAATGCTTTGGCGCGGCGCCCGGGCAGCGTCGGATTTTTCGCTCGTCCGCGACGCGCTCGGTGAGGTTCTCACCCTGCAAAGGCGCGTTGGCGAGGCCAAGGGCGCGGCGTCCGGCCTCTCCGCCTATGATGCTCTGCTGGACGCCTATGATCCCGGGCTGACGCGGGCCTCGCTTGATACACTGTTCGCGCCGCTGCGGTGTGAATTGCCGGGGCTGCTGGGCGGGGCGCTGGAGGCGCAGGCGCGCCGGCCCGCGCCCCTGCCGTTCGGCGGGCCGTTTCCGGTGGAGACGCAAAGGCGCATCGGCGCCAAAATTCTCGGCGCCCTTGGCTTTGACTTCAACCGGGGCCGTTTTGATGTCAGCCTGCATCCGTTCTGCGGCGGCGCGGCCGGGGATGTGCGCATCACCACGCGTTACGACGAGGCGGATTTCCGCGGTTCGCTGATGGGGCTGATGCACGAGGGCGGCCACGCGCTTTATGAGCAGGGCCGGCCCGCCGCCTGGCTGGGGCAGCCCGCCGGCGAGGCGCGGGGCATGTCGATGCACGAGAGCCAATCGCTGCTGATGGAGAAATTCGCGGGGCTTTCCCGGGAGTTCCTCGGCTGGCTTGCGCCTGTCGTGCGCGATGCCTTCGGCGCGTCAGGGCCGGCGTGGACCGGGGAGAATCTGTTCGCGGATTTCGCGCGGGTGCGGCCTGGGTTTATCCGGGTGGACGCAGACGAGGTGACCTATCCCGCTCACGTGCTGGCTCGTTACGCGCTGGAGAGCGCCATGATCTCGGGGGATATTGCCGTGGCGGACCTGCCCGGCGCGTTCAATGCGCAAATCAAGGAGCTGCTCGGGCTCGATGTGCCCGATGATCGGCGGGGCTGTCTCCAGGACATCCATTGGCACACCGGCCTGTGGGGATATTTCCCAACTTATTGCGTGGGCGCTATGACGGCGGCACAGTTTTTTGATGCCATTGGCCGCGCCGAGCCTGGCTTGCCGGACGCGCTCGCGCACGGCGATTTTTCAACTCTGCGCCGCTGGCTGTCGGCCAACGTCCATTCGCGCGCCAGTTCCGCCTCCGCGGCGCGGATTGTTGAGGATGCGACGGGCTCGCCGCTTGATCCGCGGCGCTATCTGGAGCATTTGCGGCGTCGTTATATTGGATGAGGCGGCAGCGCCTTGACCGGTTCGCCAGGGCATACCATCATCGCTTTGAAGAACGCTTTGAAGATCGCTTGGCCGGCGGGGCGCCGGTTATAACAAACGCGGCCGCGCGCGGCTGGATCAGGAGGGGAAAATGCTTCGTTCAATTCTCGGCATGAGCGCTTTGGCCGCGCTGGCGGCGGTCGCGCCCGCGCAGGCGCAGGTCAAAGTCGGCATGATCGTTTCCTATTCCGGGCAGTTCGCCGACACCGGCAACCAGCTCGACAACGGCTTCAAGCTTTACATGAAGCAGAAGGGCGACACGGTCGCCGGCAAAAAAATCGAGGTGATCCGCAAGGATGTCGGCGGCATCGCGCCCGATCTGGCCAAGCGTCTCGCGCAGGAGCTCATTGTGCGCGACAAGGCCGATATTCTCGGCGGGTTTGAGCTCACGCCGAACGCGCTGGCGGCGGGCGACGTTTCCGCGGACGCCAAAAAACTCATGGTTGTGATGAACGCGGCGACATCCATCATCACGACGAAGTCGCCCTATATCACGCGCACCTCGACGACGACGCCGATGTTGAACGGCGCGCTCGGCACGTGGGCCGCCAAAAGCGGCGGCATCAAGAAGGTTTATACGCTGGTGTCCGATTTCGGCCCCGGCCATGACGCGCTGGCGGCTTTCAAGGAAGCCTTTGCCGCGGCCGGCGGGCAGTTGACGGGGGGAGCGCTGTTCCCGGTCGCCAATATGGATTTCGGCGCCTTTGTGCAGGCCGCGAAAGACAGCAACCCCGATGCCATATACATCTGGACGCCCGGCGGCACACAGCCCGCCGCGATCGGCAAAGCGTTGAGCGAGCGCGGCGTTGACACCACCAAGATCAAGATTCTCGGGCAGGACGAATTGACCGGCGTTTCCGCGCTGAAGAGCATGGGCGATCTCGGCCTCGGGATCATCACCGCCGCCATGTATGATTACAATCTGCCGAACCCGCTCAATCAGCAGTTCGTGAAAGATTTCCGCGCCGAGTATAACCGCGAGCCGGATATTTTCTCGATCGGCGGCTATGACGGCGCGCAGCTGATTTACAAGGCGCTGGAGAAAACCGGCGGCAAGGCGGACGGGGATTCGCTTATCGCCGCCGTCAAGGGCATGGCGTGGCAAAGCCCGCGCGGCCCGGTCATGATCGATCCGGAAACCCGCGACATCGTGCTTGATGTCTACATCCGCCGCGTCGAAAAAGTGAACGGCGCGCTGGTGAATGTCGAGATCGACAAGCTCGTCAGCCAGAAAGACCCGGTCAAAGCGCGCATGAAGCCCTGAGTTTCGCGTTGATCGCGAAAAGAAGACGGCGGCGGGCATGATCGGTCCCCTGATCGGCGTGATTTATGACGGCTTTGCCTATGGCATGCTGCTGTTTTTGCTGTCGGTCGGGCTCTCGGTGACGCTCGGCATGATGAATTTCGTCAACCTCGCGCATTGCGCTTTCGCGATGGTCGGCGGCTTCGCCGCGGTGACCCTTATCAACAAGGCGGGATGGCCGTTTCTGGCGACGCTGCCGATGGCCTTTCTCGCCGCGGCGGCGGCCAGCGTGGCGCTGGAGCGGCTGCTGTACCGGCGGCTCTACGGCAAGAGCGATCTCGATCAATGCCTGCTGACGATCGGCATCGTCTTTATGTCGATCGCGGCGGCGGCCTATTTGTTCGGGACGATCCAGCAGCCCGTGCAACTGCCGGCGTGGCTGCGCGGGTCGTTCACGGTCATGGACCGGAGTTTCGGCGTCTACCGGCTGTTTCTCGTCGTCGTCGCGCTGACGCTGACGGCGGCGCTGATATTGATGCTGGAATACACGCGGTTCGGCGGACAGGTGCGCGCCGCCGTGGACAATCAGCGAATGGCGCGCGGGCTGGGCATTGATGTGGACCGCGTGTTCATGCTGACTTTTGCGCTTGGCAGCGGCCTTGCCGGGCTCGGCGGCGCGCTGGCCATCGACATCACCGGGCTCGATCCCAATTTCGCCCTCGCCTATCTCGTGTATGTGCTGATTATTG
>JANYFM010000272.1 GCA_025362655.1 Hyphomicrobiales bacterium
TGCGCTGAACTCGACGGCGAATTTCCTTAAGGGCAAAGGCTGGCGCGCCGGGGGCGGATACCAGCCGGGCGAGGGAAATTTCGGCGCGATCCAGGAATGGAACGCCGCCTCCGTCTATCAGCGGGCCATCGCGATTATCGGCAAGCAGATTGACGGCGGAGGAAGGTAGGGGGAAGCGCGGATTTCCGATGCGCTTTCGGGAACGCGCCTTCGCGCGCGCGCAGCTTGGAAAATAATCTTCCGCGCGGATTTGGGGCTTGGCGCGGGGTTGGCGGGAGTTAACCCTTGGCGGTTCCCGCTCCATGGGACTCTTTCCCCGCCCTTGCCGGGCGCGCGCATCCCCGCCACAAGCGGCCATGGCAAATCGCGTTTCCTTTTTTGAGCCGCTGCGGCGGGACCGGCGGATCGCGCCGCTTCTGCTGATGATTTGTCTCATCATGAGCGGCAGCGGCATTGTCTCGCCGATCCTGTCCATCTATGCGCAAAGCCTTGGCGCCGCGGGCACGCTGGCCGGCATGCTCATCACTTTGTTCGGGGTGGGGCGGCTCGTCGCGAATCTGCCGGCGGGATATTTGTCGCAGCGCGCCGGACGCCGGCCGCTGCTGATCGCCGGGCCTTTGCTGGTGGCGGGCGCCTCGCTGGGCGCGGCTTTGGCCGGAGATTTCGCCTGGCTGGCGCTGTGGCGGTTTTTTCAGGGCATCGGCTCGGGTGTTTATATCACCGCGTCGATGGCGGCGCTGGCGGATATTTCCTCCGCCGGGCAGCGCGCCGGCAATATGGCCCTCTATCAGGCGGCTTTGCAGACGGGGGCGACCATCGGGCCGGGCATTGGCGGTTTCGCGGCGCAGGCGTTTGGGTTTTCAGCCCCGTTCTGGGCCTACATGGCGTTCGGCGCGGCGGCCGCGTTGACAGCGATTTTCGGTTTCGAGGACACGCTCAACAAAGCCGAGGCGCGCAAGCCGCTGCCCACGCTCGTGCGGCGCGCGGGGCTGATGAGCGGGGCCTTCACCGCCGTCTGCCTGCTGACGCTGGCGGTGTTTTTCACGCGGGTGGTGACCCTGTTTCAATTGATGCCGCTGCTGGGGGCGGAGAATTTCGGGCTTGGCCCCGGCGCCATCGGGCTGGCGCTGACCTTGTGCTCGCTGATGTGTTTCATCGGCCTGCCGCTGACGCCGCGTTTAATTGAGCGGTTCGGCGCGAGGGCCGTGGTCATGGGCTCGACGCTGGCTTCGGCGGCGGCGATCGCCATGCTGGCGCTGAACGGCAGCGCCGCGTGGTTCTGGGCCTCGGTGGCGCTGCTCGGCGCGGCGATGGGGGTCAGCTATCCGGCGATTTCCACTTACGTGATCGGCTGCCTCGCGCCGGAGCGCTACGGGCCGGGCATGGGCATGCAGCGCACGTTCGGCGATATCGGTTTTGTCTTTGGCCCGGTGATCGCCGGCGCGATTGATGATGCCGCCGGTCCGGGGCACGGCGCGGTTATTTGGCTCAACGCGGGGCTGCTGATCGCAGCAAGCCTGGTGTTTTCCGCCGGCAGCCGCGGTGCTTTTTCCCGGCGCGGGTGAATGGAATTTACGGATCGTCGAACACGGATATGGCGTCCACCAGCTCCATGCGGGGATGCCAGGGGTTGAATTCCGTGTCGATGGCGCTGAGCGAGGCGACAAGGCCGGGCGCCGCCCGGGTCAGCGCCGCGAAGAACGGCTGAAAGCGCGGGTCCATGGCGATGCTCATGGCGTTGCGGTTGAGCGGCGTGAAGCCGTGATGCTCGCGCCGTATCGGCCGGTGACACTCCGACGCGTAGACGTTGGTGATCATGATGGCGAAGAAATCGTCAACAATGTCGAATTGCCGCACCCTTCGCGCCAGCCGCGCCCTGTGCAGGTTGCGCACGCTGGAGAGGCCGCGCTGAATCATCCACACATGCACAAGCTCGTGCAGCAAAATTTCATCGCGCGCCGCGCCCGCCCGGCCGCCGCCAATCTGGTGCCATTCGGAGGGGAAATATTCGACTGTCGCGCCGGCGCCCCGGCCGGGATTGCGCAGCAGATCCGTGGCGGTTGAGTTGGGCTGATCGGAATTGCGCACGGCGCCGCGCGGATTGGTGATGGCGTTGTTCAGGGCATGATGGGGATTGTGAATGGTCAGGCCCTCGCGCGCGTCGCCGTTGTTGAGAATCCCGTCGACAATCAGGGCGCCCGCGCGCGAGCCGGAGTCAACCTGCATAAAATGCAGAATTCGCGCGACCTCGGTTTCATAATTCGGCCCGCCGGTGATTTTGATCGCGGGGTTGTTGAGATCGGCCGAAGCCGCCGGATAGAAGTGCATGCGAGCCTCCTCCAATCGGGACCGGCGGGACGCCGCGGGTTCGGTCCCTGCGCCAGGCGGAAACGTCCGGGCGCGCAACCCGCAGCGTGGCGAAGTTCGCTGTTTCCAGAGCGGCTGTCCGTGCGCCAGCGCACGCGCGCCTTTATTTTTCAGCGCGCGCTTTGGCCAGCCCCGCCATCCAGCGGAAACCGTCCTCGACCCATTGGCCGTTGACGTAGTGATCCTCGGGGTGAAGGCACAGGACCGCCTCTTTGCGGCTGGCGCAGCTTTTAGCGGCCCAGGTGCGGCAGGTCATCATGCCCATGACCTCTTCGCGGTCGGGCTCCTCGGGGCAGCCGTTGCGGACGCGCAGGCGGCGGAAGCTTTCGAGCACGTCGCCTTGTTTGAACTGGCCGTTGCGCAGCGAGCGGCCCTTCATCGGCACCGTTTTGTCAGCGAGGCCGTGGATGTGGCGCAGCGCGACCGGGCCTGAAGGGCAGTCGTCCGGCAGCGGCTCCCAATAGGCGCCGGCGACGGGCGCGAAGGCCGTGAAACGGCCGCCCATCACGCATGCGAGGTACCAGACCATCGAGCCGCCGACGGAAAAGCCGGTCGCGAGGATTTTGCTTTTATCAATGGGAAAACGCTGTTCCACATCGTCGAGGACGGCGGCGGCATAAGCGAAATCGTCGCGCTGCGTGTCGTTGCGTTTGCCGGGGAAAGCCCAGTTTTTCGAGGCGCCATCGGCGGCCACCAGCAGGGCCCCGGCGTTGGCGGCGGAGCCGGTGATGTCGAGGCTGTACATGGTGTCGCGGGCGGTCGAGAAAGCTCCGTGGAAAAACACGATCACCGGGAGTTTGCTTTTGCCGTCCCAGCTCGCCGGCGTCTGCACCAGATAGGAGCCGCCCTTGACCGGGCAGGGCTGCAGCTCATTGCAGGCAAGCGCCGCGCCGGGCAGCCCCGCGCAAAGGCCAAGGCCAAGGCAAAACGCAAGCAGGACGCCGCGCATCACGTTTTGGTGTCGCCGGTTTGACATGGTTTTGATTCATCCTCCGGCCTGATTGAACGTAGCGTATCCATTGCCATGGCGCATCGGAACCCTGCCCCGCGCGGATCACCAAAACGTGTTGAGGCGGCGCGCGATTTAACGCGCATTCCCGCCGCGTTCATTTTAGGTTCAGAAACGCAAAAAGGCCCCGCATGATCCGTCTCGCCCCCCACGCCCGGCTATCGACTGAAAGCTTCGCCGCAACGGAGGCCTTTGAAACGGCGGTTCGGCTTTTTGCGCTGCATCGGCCCGGCGCCGGCGAGGCGGCGGCACAGGCGTCGCGCGCCGACCCCAATTGCTTGGCGGCGCTGGCTTTTAGCGGATTCATGCAG
>JANYFM010000304.1 GCA_025362655.1 Hyphomicrobiales bacterium
TGATAGGGCCAGCCCTTGCCCTGTATCAGCGCCGCTGCAAGGAAACCCGCGATGGCCGCCGCCGCCGCAATGACGCGCGGATCCAGCAGCGCGCGGGGCCGCGAACCCGCCAGCAGAAAGGCGGCCAGCGCCGATTCCCCCGCCAGCAGTGCCAGGCTGCCGTCCAGCATTTCATTGAACGGCGCGCGGACCGGAAGATAAAGCAGCCGCGCCACCGGCATCATGGCGCTCCAGAACTCCGGATAAACCGCGAGCGCGCTGCCGGCGTAGAGGCAAAACAGAGCCGCCGCCGTCCAATGCTCGCGCATAAAACACAGCCGCCAATCCCGCCGCGCCAGCGCGCCCGGCAGAACCGCGCCCGCCAGCGCCAGCGCGAAATGCGGCTTGATGCACAACACGCCGGCGGCGCAAACGCCGGTCAGACACGCCATCGCCATGGATGCGCCGGCGCCCTGCGCGCGGCGGATCGCCAAGGCCAGCGGCGGCAGAAACAATATCAGCGCGATATGCTCGCGCTCGCCAAAACACGCCGCCGGCAGCAGCGTCAGCGCGGCGAATGCGGCGGGCGCCAGCCAATCCCGCTGCAAGCCGGTCAAACCGTCCCGCAGCAGCGCGCCCGCCAGCCCCACGCTGAATGCCGCCAGCGCGAGAACCATGCCGTCGAACGCCGTTTCCGGGCGAATCCCGGCATGGCGCGCGAATAAGACAGCCGGCGCGTGCAGCCACACCGCGAAAGGCGGATTGGTCTCAAACACATCGGTGTAGAGCCGCGCGCCGTCCAGCCATTTCTCCGCGACAGTGATCAGCCACGACACGTCGGAATTGGCCATCACAAAATGCCGCTGCGCGATGGCCAGAGCGGCGATCAGCGCCAAAGCGGCCACCGGGCCGGCGCGGAGTGAAACGGGCGTCGTCAACGCGAATAAACTCCCCCGCCGCGATGCGGCGCCATGCGGGCTGCAATAAAGCGCGCGCGCCGTCCCGCCGCAACCCGCGCAAAGCATTTCCATTGCGCAATTCCCATGTATAGTCATCCGGCCGGCCGCATAAAAAAGGCCGCTCGGGGGAGGGACTAATGTTGAATTCCGGGATTTTCGCCAACCGTTGGTGGATTGTCGCATGCTCGTTCTGCTCGCTTTTGGTCGGCGCGGGCGCGATCAATATTTTCGCTTTCAACGTGTTTGTTCTCCCGGTCACGCAAGACCTCGGGCTGACGCGCGGGGATTTTTCGGGGGCGCTGGCGTGGAACGGCATTTCCAACGCAATCTCGGTTTTGTTCATGGGCTGGGCGCTGGACCGCTACGGCGTGCGCAAAGTGCAGCTGATCGGCGTGCTGCTGTTTGCCGCGACAGTTTTTCTTTATTCACAGATGACGTCGTCGCTGCCGCTCATATTCGCGCAATTCGCCGCCGCCGGATTTTTTGGCGCCTCGCAGACCCCGGTCGGCTATTCGACGGCGGTCACCCAGTGGTTCGATAAATCGCGCGGCCTCGCGCTGGGCGTCGCCACCGCCGGCGTCGGCTTCGGCGTCGTCGTGGTGCCGTGGCTCGCCAGCACGCTGATGCAGACTTACGGCTGGCGCGGCGCCTATATCGGGCTTTCCGCCGCGATCCTGGTTCTGGCCTTCATTCCCAATTTTCTGTTCATGCGCGACAGGCCGGACCTCGTGCAAAACGGCCGGGTCAACACCGATCATCTGCCCGGGCAGACGCTGCCGGAGGCCCTGCGCAATTATCGCTTCTGGCTGCTGCTTGTGTCTTTCACGGCGGCGGTGATGGCAATCAACGGCACCATAACCCATCTGGTTCCCATGCTGATCGACCGCGGCACGCCGCCGCCGCAGGCCGTGCAGGCCATTCAGGCGGCGGGGCTCGCCATCATTCTCGGGCGCGTGATTTCAGGGTATTTTCTCGACCGCGTCTGGGGCCCCTATGTGGCGCTGGTCTTCTTCGGCCTCTCCATCAGCGGCATGGGCGTGCTCGCCAATGGCGCGACGGGCGGCCTCGCGCTGGCCGGCGCGATGCTGTGCGGCGCGGGCATCGGCGCCGAGATCGATATCATGGGCTATCTGCTCAGCCGCTATTTCGGCATGCGCAGCTTCGGGCGGATTTACGGGCTGGTTTTCGCGGCCTTCAATCTGGGCACGGGCTTTGGCCCCGCCATCAGCGGCTGGACTTTCGATGTCAACAAGTCCTACGCGCCGATTCTCTATATCTACATGGGCGTGCTGGCGCTTGTCTGCGCGGCGCTTTTGACGCTCGGCGAATATGCCTACAAGCCGCGCGCCGACAGCGGAAAACTCTGACCGGCAAAGGAGAATCTCGTGAACATCGCCCAGAAGCCGCCGCTGCGCAAAGCCGTCCGCGCCGTGAAATCCCCCGCGCGCTCGGAGGTGGATATAGCCACGACAAAACCCGGCACGCCCGGCGGCATATTCATGCGTCAATTTTGGATATGCGTCTCCCGCGGCGAGGACCTGCCCGCCGGCCGCGCCAAGCCGGCCCGCATCATGTCGGAGAACTACACGCTGTACCGCGGCGCCGCGGGCAGGGTCCATTGCATCGATTCCAAATGCCCGCACCGCCACGCGCTGATGCATCTGGGCTGGGTCGAGGACGATTCCATCCGCTGCGTCTATCACGGCTGGAAATTCGCCGCCGGCGGCCAGTGCGTCGAGCAGCCGGCGGAGGAGGCCGGCTTTGCGAGAAAAGTGCGGATCGGCTCTTATCCCTGCGGGGAATATCTCGGCATGATCTGGGTCTATTTCGGGCCGGGCGCGCCGCCGCAATTCCCGCCGTTTCCCCATCGGGCGACGCCGGGAATCATTCAAACCTTCAACGTCGAAAAAGTGCCCTGCAATTATCTGCAAAGCTTCGAGAACAGCATGGACGAGGTGCATGTCGCCTTCACCCACGCGCCCGGCGGCTCGCACGCCAATCTCTCGCGCGATCTGCCCATCATCACCGCGCAAGAGGAGCCATGGGGACTGTTGCGCTTTGGCACGCGCAAGACCGGCAAAGTGCGGCGCTCCCTGCATTACGCGCCGAATGTCACGCGTGTCATCGTGCCGCCGCTGACCGGCATGGATGGCGTCGGCGGCTGGCCGGAGATTTATTTCAGCTTCACGCCGGTCGATGATGAAAACCATCTCTGGTTCGTCACCAGCCACGTTGAAATCGAAGAGCCGCAAATGGAGGCCTACCGGAAACAGCGGGCAAAATACGATCAGGCGATGGCGGCGGCCAAACCCACCGCCGAACTGGCGGATGAACTGATGGCGGGGCTGCATGATTATGCCGGCGTGCGGCATCCCGATCTCGCGATTGTCCAGGATATCGCCGTGCAGGCCGGGCAGGGGCGCCTCGCCGACCGGCAAAATGAGCGCCTTGGCCGCTCCGACGCGGGCCTCATCGCGTGGCGAAAAATTCTGACCCGGGAGCTGAAACGCATCGCGGAGGGCAAGACGCCGAAAAAATGGACCGCGCCGCCGGCGGATGTGACGCCGACGCTTGGATTTTAGGCGTCCGGCGCGCGCTGAATGGTTGTTAATCTTTTGGGGTTACCAGCGGAGGGCACGGATTGCCCGGACCCTTCGTTTGGAAGTTCGTTTCGCGGAATTTGATTTAGCGGGAATGATAAAATGATCCGCGCCCCCGCGGCTTTGGCAATGCTTGCCACCGCCTTCGCCGCGCCCGCGCTGGCGGACGTTTCCGTGCTGGGGCTCTGGCAGCGCGACACCGGCACGGCCCGCGTGCAAATCGCGCCCTGCGGCGACAAATTGTGCGGCACCATCGTGTGGGTGCGCGACAAGGACAGCCCGACCAAGGTCGGCATGCGCGTTTTCTACGAGATGGAAAACGAGCGGGCCAGCGTCTGGAGCGGCAAGGCCTTCAATCCCGAGAATGGCAAAAGCTACGAGGGCACAGTCACGGTTGTGGGATCAAAAATGACGTCCACAGGCTGCGTCCTCGGGCGCCTCATTTGCACCAGCATCATTTGGGACCGGGTGAGATAACCGAAGGCGGCCGTATTATTCCGCCAGCACGCGCGTCGGCGGAAACGCCACCTCGACCAGCGTGCCTTCGTTCTTTTTGCTCTTGATGGTGAAGCTGGCGCGGTTCGCCTCGACCAGCGATTTGGTCAGCGGCAGGCCAAGGCCGGTGCCGCCGCGGTGGCGCGAGGTCTGCAATTGCCGGAACGGCTCCAGCGCCGTCTGCACATCCGCCTCGCTCATGCCGATTCCCGTGTCCTTGATGCGGATCACGGCGTGGCCCGCGTCGGTCAGCGCGGTTGAGACGATCACCTGGCCGCCGGGCTCGTTGAATTTCACCGCGTTGGACAGAAGGTTGAGCACGATCTGGCGCAGCGAGCGCTCGTCAGCGACAATATTGGGCAGGCGCTGGGCGAGCGACTGACGGATGATGACCCGATCGCGCGTCGCCTGCGGCTGCATCAGCGAAACGCATTCCGCGACGATTTTGTTGGCATCAACGCTGCCGAAATTCAGATCGAGCTTGCCCGCCTCGATTTTCGACAGATCGAGAAGATCGTTGACGAGGCTCATCACATGGACGCCGGAGGAATGAATGTCCTTCAGGTAATCCTTGTAGCGCGCGTTGCCGACCGGCCCGAAGCGCTCGTCGCGGATCACCTCGGAAAATCCGATGATGGCGTTCAGCGGCGTGCGGATTTCATGGCTTACTTTGGCAAGGAAATCCGATTTCAGCGCGCTGGCGCGCTCCGCGTCCCGCTTGGCGTCGCTGAGCTCGCGCTCGGCTTTTTTCCAAGCGGTCATGTCGCGCAGAACGGCGCAGAATTTCTGTCCGCCCGCCTGGGACACGCGCCCCAGCGTCATAAACATCGGCATCGACCCGCCCTGGCGGGCGCGGCCGGTCACGTCGCGGCCGTCGTTGAGCACGCTGGCGACGCCGTTCACCTTGAGGCCGGCCAGATAGTCGTTGGCGGCGGCGTGGCTCTCTTTGGCCAAAAGCACGGTGAAATTTTCCCCCGCCACCTCGTTTTGATCGTAGCCAAACAACGCCTCCGCGGAGCGGTTGACCGCGAGAATAAGCCCGTCGGCATCCAGCACCACGACGCCGTCTGTCGCGGTGTCGAGGATGGCGTGCAGCTCGCGCAGCTCGCCGTCGCGGTGCCGCGCCTCGGCCTCCAGCGAGCGCACCCGCGGCGCGAGGTCCGCCTCCAGTGTTTGCCGGAACGTCATCAGCGAAGCCGGCGCGCCGTCCCAGTCGACCGCCTGCATCCGCGCGATCACAGATACGACTTCGCCGCCGCGGGTGATCAGCGGAATCGCGCCGCCGCCCGCCGCCTCCGAGAGCGCCTGCGGCTGGCGTCCGCGGAACATGCGCTCAAGGCCGCCGGCGGCGTGGAACGCGTCGGCGTCTTTGAAATCGAGAAGTTCGAGCAGCGCGCGGTTGAGGTAGACCGGCATTTCC
Organism: Hyphomicrobiales bacterium; assembly: GCA_025362655.1. Taxonomy (GTDB): domain Bacteria; phylum Pseudomonadota; class Alphaproteobacteria; order Rhizobiales; family Beijerinckiaceae; genus Terripilifer. Next base: position 5,454 of record JANYFM010000304.1, read on the forward strand.
ATGCGGCTGACCAGCACGCCGGCGGGCACGCGGTCCAGCACAGCCAGCGCATTGCGGGCCATGCCGTCCGCGGGTTCGGCGGCGGCGGCAAGAGGTGTTTGTTCCGAATGCGGCGCGGCCGGGTCACGCGGGGCGCCTGCGACATCGATGAGGTCGCGGATACGCAGCCCGCGCGGCTCGGACGTCGCGGATGCTTCGGGCGCGGCGCGGGTTTCCGCGACCGTTTCTTCGCTGGCGCCCGCGCCGGCTGGCTCCGCGGCCGAATCGGGATTGTCCGCATCCGCCTCGGCTTTGGCGCCCAGCACCCGCGCGATTTCGCGAAAGGCGCTGCGCTCCTGCGCGGTCAGTTCAACCGCCGGAGACTGCGCGCCGGGCTTGCCCGGCTCGCGCCGGTCGTTGGCGGCGTCGGGCAGGCTCATGGGCGGCGAAAGCACGCGGTAGCCGGCCCGCAGCGGAACCACATTCGCGCCTTGAGCGGTTGGGGCGCCCGGAGGCGGGGCCGCTGAGGCGACGGCTATTGTCTCTTCGGCTTCCCGGTCAAGCGCGTCGGCTTCGTCGCCGGGATCGGCGGCCGCATAGGGCGCGGCGTTCCGCGCCGTTTCCATCGCGGGCGGTGTTTCCAATACAACCGGCGCCTCGTCGCGCGCCGCTGCGGCTTCGATCGGCGCCGCTTCGGGATTTTCGGCGGACGGCAGCGCGGGCTCGACAACCTCCGGCGGCGCGTCGAAGCCCGCGCGGGGCTCGACCCGCTGGATATGCGCGATGCCAAAGCCATGAAAACCTTTAAAGGCGCGGCTGCCGTCGAGCGAAGGCAGCGCGCCCAGCGTGACGGGAACGGCGGCGTCGGCGCCGGCCACCGGCCACGCAACCTCGGCGCCGCTCCATGTGTCCCGCCGCGCGAAGGCCGCGCTGAGCCGGTCCAGCGGCGAGACGCCCGCCTCCGCCGCAAGGCTCAGAAAATTGCGTCCGATCATTTGCGCGCTGTCGCAGCCGACGATTTCGCCCAATTGGCCGGTGATTTCGACGAGCCGGCTCTCCGCATCCGACTTCCAGAGAAAGCGGACCTGCGCGGCGTTTTGGAACTGTGCCGCCAGAGCGGTTTCCACCTCGGCGGCGCTGCGCCGTCGCTTCGGGCTGGCAACGCAAGCATGCGCGGCGGGGCTCTCAAAGGCCGCCTGCGGCTCCATAACGGGGGCGCGCGCAATTGCCGCCGCGCTCGGCGCCCCGGCGTTCTGCGCAAAGGCCGTCAGCGGCGCCGGCATTTTCGCATCGCCGTCCTGGCCCGGCTTTGTTCCCATGGCGACCGCCACGAAAAGACGGTTTGGACCGGGGGCTTTGCGGCAGACAAACGTGAGCGTCTCGATCCGTCGGCCCAGCAGCAGGCGCACGCGCTCCAGCCGCGGCGGCGCGTCCGGCCGGAGGCTTTGCGCGACTTGCGCGAGGCGGCCCGCATCGCCGCCCGGCGCGGTGAAAACCTGTCGCGAAATTTCGTCGAGAGTTGTCGCGCGAAACAGCCTCTGCGCCGCGCCATTTGCCCAAACCGCCCGCGCCGGATCGCCCGCCGCCACGATCACCGGCGCGCCGCCCGCATGCAGCGCCGCCAGCGCGGGCTCGCAAAGCAACCGCTCGATTTCCGATGGAAGGGATGCGTCTGGGGGGCGGATGGCATTCATTCCGGACAGGGCTTTCCAACGACGTGCCAAATAGGGCCGCGGCTTTCGCCGCGCCCGCGCCTCCGCTCGAAAAAGCCCGCCCCTCCGCCAGGAAGACGTGCTTAACCAATCCTTAATGGCCGGGGCGCGCGGGGTCCATCGCCGCTCTGCCGTTATATGGGATTGATTACAATTATAGCTAATTTTAGATGCGTTGCAAAATTTATGTTGCATCGCACCATTTGTTGTGTCATTAGGATACACGGAACGCCGGCGCGATTACCCAAAGCCAGCCATCAGGCGGCGCGCGCCAAAGGAGGACGATATGACCAACATGTATGAAGTGCCGAAAGAAATGCGCGAATTCGCCGACCGCAGCGTCGCGCAGGCCCGCAAGGCTTTTGACGGTTTCATGGGCGCTGTCCAGAAAACCGCTCAGACCATGGACACCGGCTCCGTGCCGCACCTGGCTCCCGCCCGCGACCTTTCGGACAAGGCCGCCGCCTTCGCCCAGCACAATGTCAATGCCGCTTTTGATGTTGCCCAGAAGCTCGTTCACGCCAAGGATTTCCAGGAAGTCCTCGCCATCCAGACCGCCTATCTGAAGGCCCAGATGGAAACCATCCAGACCCAGAGCCGCGATCTCGGCGCTGTTGTCCAGACCGCCGCCAACCCGATCAAGAAATAATCCAGTCCCGGTTCAATCCAATCATCACAAAGGAACAAGTTATGGCCATCGCCCGCAAGCCCGCAAAAGCCGTCCCCGCCGCCGCCGTCAAAGCCGCTCCCGTCCTGACGCTCGTGGAGCCCGCCGCCATCGCGCGCAACGCTCAGGAAAATTTCCGCAAGGCCGCCGAGCAAAGCATGGAACAGACCCGCGCCGCCTACGCCCGCGTCAAAGCTGAAGCCGAGACCGCCAGCGGCTCCATCGGCACCAGCTTCTCCGCCGCCCGCGAAGGCATCGACTCTTTCAATAACATGGCATTCGACGCGATCCAGACGCATACGCGCGCCAACTTTGATCACGCCCGCGCTTTGCTGAACGTCAAGGAGCCCAAGGACATTTTTGCTTTGCAGAGCGAGTTCGCCCGCAAGCAGTTCGAAGCTGTCTCGGCGCAGGCTAAAATGTTCAGCAGCCGCCTCCAGAAGATCGCCGCTGATGCGGTCGAGCCGCTGAAAGCCGCCGTCGCGGCCCGCTGACAGCCTGCTGCTTCAAGACAAACGCCGGCATGTCCCCTGGGCCTGCCGGCGTTTGCGCATTGGCGCCGATGCAATCAATCCCCCGCCGCATGCAGCGCCCGAAGCGCCTCGCGGTACGTCGGATAGGCCAGGGTGATGCCCAGCCCTTCGCGCATCGCGCGGTTTGAGGCGCGTTTGGTCTCGGCGTAAAAGCTCCGCGCCATCGGCGACATCGCCGCATCCTCAAAGCGCACCGCGGGCGGCGGCTCCATGCCCATCAAATCCGCCGCGAAAGTCACAACGTCCTCGGCGGGCGCGGGCTCGTTATCCGTCACGTTCCACACGCCGCCCGGACCCTCGCGCTCCAAACAGGCGGCAATGGCGCGCGCGATATCCTCAACGTGAATGCGGTTAAAGACCTGGCCTTGTTTGATGATGCGCCGCGCCGTGCCCTGCCGCAGATTAACGAGCGCGTTTTGGCCGGGGCCGTAAATTCCCGCAAGGCGCAGGATATGCGCCGCCTTGCCGCTCCGCGCGCCCAGCGCCCGCCATTCATTTTCAGCCGCAAGCCGCCATTGGCTGCGCTCGTTGGACGGGCGGCACTCCGAGGCCTCGTCGACCAGGGCGCCGCCGTGATCGCCGTAAACACCGATCGTCGAGAGATAGACGATGCGTTTCAGCCTTGGCGCCGCCGCGATACCGGGCGCGAAAGCCGCGAGAACCGGATCGCCCGATTCGCCCGGCGGAACCGAGACCAGCAGCGCATCGGCATCGGCGATGCGCGCGCGCAGGGCCGCGGCTGACGCTTCATCCGGGAAAATCAGAACCTCAAGGCCATCCCGGCCAAGCGCCTCCGCTTTGGCGCCGGTGGTTACTGTCGCTGATATCGCGTCCCCCGCGCATTTTGTCCGCGCGAAATAATGCGCGCTGTAGCCAAGGCCGAAAATCAAAATCCTCATTCATCGCTCCCCAGCGCCCATTCGCCCCGCACATCCTCGTCGCGCTCATCCGCCAGATGCGCGGCGCGAAGCGTTTCGAACACGTCCGCGGGGAACAGCCTCGCCGCCGCCCAGACCGCCATGGCGCGCACCAGCGGCGAGGCGTGCCCAAGCCGTTCGCGCGCGATCCCGCCGAGCAAAACGTCGCCGGAATTGCCGATGGCGATCAGCAAATTGCGCAGGAAACGCTCGTGCCCGATGCGTTTGACCGGCGAGCCCGAAAACATTTGGCGAAAGCCCGCATCCTCAAGCCGCGCCAGCTCGGCAAGCCGCGGGGCTGTCAAATCCGCGCGCGCCGTGAATCCCGCTTCGCGCGCGGCCTGGGCGTATTTGTTCCATGGGCAGACGGCGAGGCAATCGTCGCAGCCGTAGACGCGGTTGCCCATGGCAACGCGGAATTGCCGGGCGATATGTCCCCGATGCTCAATGGTCAAGTAGGAAATGCAGCGGCGCGCGTCGATCTGATAAGGCGCGGGGAAGGCCGCCGTCGGGCAGATGTCGAGACAGGCCCGGCAGGTGCCGCAATGATCGGTCTCCGGCGCGTCGGGTTCCAATTCCAGCGTCGTGAAAATGGTGCCGAGAAACAGCCAGGAGCCGAAGTCCCGCGAGACGAGGTTGGTGTGCTTGCCCTGCCAGCCCATGCCGGAGGCCGCGGCGAGAGGCTTTTCCATGACCGGCGCCGTGTCGACGAAGACTTTCACCTGCGCGCCCGGCGCCTGGCGCGCCAGCCAGGATGCCAGAAGCTTCAGTCTGCCCTTGATGACATCGTGATAATCGCGATGCCGCGCGTAGACGGATATATTGCCGGCGCCCAGGTCTTCAAGCGCCCCCAGAGCGTCGCCCTCCGGCCCGTAATTTGCGCCCAGCACGACAATCGAGCGCGCCCCGCTCCAAAGAGTCAGCGGGGCCGCCCGCCGCGCCGCCGTGGACGCCATCCACTCCATATCGCCGTGCGCCCCGGCCGCGAGCCATTGCGCGAGACGATCCGGCGCCTCGGGTATCGCATCCGGCGATACCACGCGCAGCGCGTCGAAGCCGAGCGATTTGGCCTGCTGTTCAAGCGCGGCGCGCAGAGCGGGGCTCAGAAATCGAGGTCCGCGTAGCTGGGGGAGGGCGTCAGCCCGCCGATCCGGTCGCTCAGAATGGCGCGGAACGAGGGGCGCGATTTCACCCGCGCGTACCAGTTTTTCGCCGTCTCGTCTTCCGCCCATGGCACGTCGCCCAGAAAATCCACGCTCGACAGATGCGCCGCCGCCGCGAGGTCCGCATAGGTCAGGTTGTCGCCGGCCAGCCAGTTTCGCTGCCCCGCCAGCCAGCCGATGTAACGCAAATGATAGCGGATATTGCCGCGCGCCGCGCGCAGCAGCTCCATGTCCGGCGGGCCGCCGCCCTCGTCCGCTTTCATATAGCGCTTGTAGACTTTCTCCGTCACCAGCCAGTTGGAGACCTCCGCGAAGAACTTCACGTTGAACCATTCCAGCAGGCGGCGCACCTCGATCCGGCCTTTGGGATCCCCTGGCATCAGCCGGCGCTCGCCCAGCGAAAGACCGGCGGTCTCGTCAAGATATTCAGCAATGACGTTGGCGCCGGGGATGACGCCGGCGGTGGCGTCCTCCAGCACGGGCGTCGTGCCCGCCGGATTGAGCGCCAGAAATTCCCGCCGCCGCTCCCATGGCGCGGCATCGACCAATTCCGGCTCCATCCCGTATTCGGCGAGGGCAAGACGGATGAAACGTGAGTTGGGGCAAATCGAATGCTGGTGAAGTATCGCCATTGAATGAACTGGAACCCGCTTTGCGTCCATTTCAGGGACAATCCCGCCCCGCGCCCGCTATTGGCGCGATTCAGGGGTCTGGAGGAAGCGCCGGGTATAGGGGAGTGGGCGGTCCGTCACAAGGCAGCAGCCCGAAGCCTGACTCCCTCTCAGCAGCGCCTCCCTAGCGGAGCTGCCAGCCGGATGGGGCCAAAGCCAATGCCGATGGAGGGGCCGGACGAGCAGGGCTGGCGCGCCTCGACGACCGGCTCTTCAACCGTGCGGCGCGGGCGGCGCTCGACATATTCCGTATCCTCGCGCACGCGGCGCCGCCGGGGCGCGGCGCGTGCCACGGGGCGTTCAACCACCGGGTTGCGGCGGGCGACAGGTTTTTCCATCGAGCGCAGGCGGCGAACGACCGGCCGATCCACGCAATCCCCGTCCGCGTCGAGAATTTCGCCGCGGCCGCAGGTTTTGGCGATACAGCGCCCGGCGCCGGTTTCATTTTGGCGCGCGTTGCACAGGCTCGGGCACAGCCGGGCTTTGCGCTTTTGCAAATCCTCGAATTGGGCGCCATCCAAGCGGGCGGGCGCGCCGGCGAGGCTGGCTTGCTTTGCATACAGCGAAAGGGCTTGTTTGACAGGCGCGCCATCCCAGTCTTTGCCGTTCGCCGCCGCGTAACAGCCGAGGCGCCGCATTTCGCTCCTGAACAGCGCGAACAGCCGGGGGTCGTCGGCGCTGAGCGTTCGCGCCGGGAGTTGCGCTTGTGTCGGCAATGGCGTCAGCGCGGCCAAGGTCTGCGGCGCGGCGGGAGGCGCCGCGATAACCTCAATGCGGCGCGCCTCGACAGGCGGCGCGGGCGGCGGCGTGCTCACGGGCCCGGGCGCCGCCGCCACGATCACGGGGGCCGGCTTGATGTCGAGCTCCTGCTGAAGGGTGGCGATCTTTTCGCGGATTTCCCGCGCCCGCGCCTCGCGGGCGAGGCGCGCGCCTTCGTCGCGGGCAAAACGTTCCTGCCCGTCCCGCTCGGCGCGTTCGACCACATCCAGCCGGGCGCGCGCCGCATCCGCAAGCAGGCTTGAGGGAAAACGCGCGACGAAATCGCGCAGGCTAGCGGCGTCGGTGGAGGCGCGCGCCTTGTCCCACGCCTGCATATCGCTCTCGCGCTGGTTGAGATAAAAATCATTGAGCAGCGAAATGGACAGTTCCGGCACCTGCCGGCCCTGCGTGCGCTCATGCACGGAATTGGCGACGCGGCGGAACAGCGAGGCGATCTCGACGCCGGGCTCGCGCATGTTCTCAATCAGCGCCAGCGTGAACGGGCTGTTGCGCCCGCCGCCGTCCTCGGCGACCTGATTGGCCTGCGTCGCATAGGCGACGACCGTGCCCGTCGTCTGCTCAATGCGCGCGAGGCCCCGCGTCAGCGGCAGCGCGCGTGAATTGCCGGCCACGGAGCGCGCCAGCTTTCCCGCCAGCGGATTGTTGCGGCAGGCGTCGAGAATCATTATTTTCACGGCGCTCGCCTCATCCACCGCGGCGCGCACCTGGTCCAGCGACACCGCCTCATAGCGAAGCCCCACATCGTCTTCGAGTTTAGCATCGACGGGGAGAATATAATTGGAACCGTTGTATTGCAGGCCGTGGCCGGCGAAATAAAACAGCGCCACGCCGGCGCCTTTGGCGGCGCGGTTGAAATTCGCCAGCGCATTGTCCATGCCGCGCTTATCGACGTCGATTGCCTCAATCACCTCGAAGCCGACTTCCCGCAGCATGAGGGCCATATCCTGCGCGTCGTTTTTGGGGTTCGACAGCGCCGGCGCCTGCTGGTAGCTCGAATTGCCGATGACGAGCGCCACGCGGCGCTCGGCGGCCCGCGCGGCGCCGGTTCCGAGCAGCAACGCGGCGCAGCAGGCGAGCAAGCCCGCCGACGCGCGGAGGAAAGCGGAGATTGAGGATTTGGATATCGACATGGCCGCACCCGGTCTGCGAAAGACTAATACTCACAATGGGGCGGATTGCGGGCGCAAGGCGTGCGCCGGCGCACATTGCGCGGGGAAATGACCATGGAAATTATCAGGCCGGCCGGACCGGAGGATAATGACGCCGTTTTGGGCATTATCCTGCCGGTGATCCGGGCCGGGCAAACCTATGCCTTGCCGGCAAGCATGAGCGCGGCCGAAGCGCTGGCCTATTGGAGGGGCCCGGACCGCGAGACTTTTGTCGCGCAAGACAACGGCGCCATCATCGGCACGTATTATCTGCGCGCCAATCAGGCAGGCGGCGGCGCCCATGTGGCCAATTGCGGATACATGACGGCGGAGCGCGCCGCTGGCCGCGGCGTTGCGCGCCGCATGTGCGAACATTCCATGGCGCGCGCCCGCGAGCGCGGCTTTCTCGCGATGCAGTTTAATTTTGTTGTCAGCAGCAACACCCGCGCCGTCGGCCTTTGGACAAGCCTTGGCTTCGCCGCTGTGGGCCGGCTTCCGCTGGCCTTCCGGCATCCGGGCGCGGGGCTCGTCGATGCGCTGGTTATGCACCGCGCATTATAGGCGGCACTCTTCACACCCGCTTTTCCTTGGACGAGCAGAGGTCCGCGATCCCGCAGCGTTCGCATTCCGGCTTTCTGGCTTTGCAGACATAGCGCCCGTGCAAAATGAGCCAGTGGTGGGCGTGGCGCATGAATTCCTTCGGAATGATTTTGAGCAGGCCCCGCTCAACCTCCAGCGGATTTTTGCCTGGCGCGAGAGGAATGCGGTTCGAGACGCGGAAAAGATGCGTGTCGACAGCGATGGTCTCTTCGCCAAAGGCGATATTGAGCACGACGTTGGCGGTCTTTCGGCCGACGCCGGGCAGGGTCTCCAGCGCCTCGCGCGAGCGCGGCACCTCGCCGCCGTATTCGTCGATCAGCCGCTTCGACAGAAGAATCACGTTCTTCGCCTTATTGCGGAACAACCCGATGGTTTTCACATATTCGCGCACGCGGTCCTCGCCGAGCGCCAGCATCTTTTGCGGGCTGTCGGCGGCGGCAAACAGCGCGCGGGTCGCCTTGTTGACGCCGGTGTCGGTCGCCTGCGCGGAGAGCACGACGGCCACCAGCAGCGTGAACGTGTTGACGTATTCAAGCTCGCCCCTGGGTTCGGGGCTGGCCTGCGCGAACCGCGCGAATATTTCGCGCGCGGCGGCGGGGTCGGGCTTGCGCGCGCGGGGCCGGCCCCGCCGGGGAGCATGGCCGCCCGCGGCTTTTTGCGCAGGGGCATTGGACTTTTTTACAGGCATATTCCCTTATAGCCGAAACGAATCCCGGAGCGAGCCCGTGTCCGACCCCAGCGCTTACGATGCACAGATATTCGCCGCGCGCCTTGTGCCGCACCGCTCCCTGAGCCCGGGAAATTTCCGCATTCTGCTGATTGTCTTCTGCGCGTGCTGTTTCTTTTCCAGCCTGCCGTTTGTGATCCTTGGCGCTTGGCCGGTGGCTGGCTTCATGGGGCTCGATATCGCGTTGTTCTATTTCGCCTTCCGCGCCAGTTACCGGCAGGCGCGCGCCTATGAGGATGTGCGCGTGACGCCGCTGGAACTGTCGCTCGCCAAGGTAAGCGCGGGGGGCGCGCGGCGCGAGTGGCGCTTTTTTCCCGCGTTCGTGCGGCTGGAAAAAAACGAGTGCGAGGAATTCGGCGTGCAGCGGCTGGACCTCGTCTCGCGCGGGCGCCGGGTTGAGGTCGCGGGCTTTCTGGGACCGGAGGCCAAAGCCGATCTGGCGCGCGGCCTCACGCGGGCGCTGAACGAGGCGCGGCGCGGGCCGCGGCGGGAGTGAGCGCCTTTTGCCGGCGTAGGTCGCCCGTGTTAGCCTCCGCGCGAAGGAGCGCAGGATGAGGACGCGCTGTCGCATCCGGCTTTGCCGGGATTTCGCGTGAGGCTTGGCGAAATCCAAGCCGGGGCGGGAGCGAAAAGCGTTCTTTTCTGATGGAATCCCACAAGCGTTTTCGGGTGGCGCGCCGCGGCGGGCGCGGGCATCGTGCGGCCAACAGTTCAGGAGCCCGCCATGTTAGCCGCCCAAAACGCCTCTGCTTTACATGACGCCTCTCCTTTGCAGGACGCCGCGCCCGCCCTCCCGTCGGAATCCAGCGATTACGCGCATGTCCGCCGCGCCATTGAATTCATTTCGGCGCAGTGGAAATCGCAGCCCTCGATCGCCCAAATCGCGGCTCACGGGGAACTGTCCGAATCCCATCTCGCGCATCTCTTCCGCCGCTGGGCCGGCCTCTCGCCGAAGGCTTTTTTGCAGGCGCTGACGCTCGATCACGCCCGCGCTCTGCTGCGCGATTCCGCCTCGGTGCTGGATGCCGCCTATGAAGTGGGCCTTTCAGGGCCGGGGCGCCTGCACGATCTCTTTGTGACGCATGAGGCGATGTCGCCCGGCGAATATAAAACCGGCGGTTCGGGCCTGCGGCTGGCTTATGGCTTTCATCCCTCGCCCTTCGGCGAAGCGCTGGTGGTGACTACGCCGCGCGGCCTCGCGGGGCTTGGCTGGGTCGATGACAAGCTCTCGGCCGGCACGGCGGCGGACAGCGGCAAGCCGGCCGGCGGGCGCGAGGGCGCTTTGGCGGATATGGCTCGCCGCTGGCCGCGCGCGTTCTTCGTCCGCGATGACGCGGCGACCGCGCCCTATGCGGCTCGCGTTTTCAGTCCCGCCCGCTGGCGCGCCGAGGCGCCGCTTCGCGTCGTTCTTATCGGCACGGATTTCGAAGTGCGGGTTTGGGAGACGTTGCTGCGCATCCCCCTCGGCCGCGCCTCGACCTATGGCGCGGTGGCCGCGCGCCTTGGCAAGCCGAAGGCGGCGCGGGCGGTGGGCGCCGCCGTCGGACGCAACCCCATTTCCTTCGTGGTGCCCTGCCACCGTGTGCTCGGCGGCTCCGGCGCGCTGACGGGCTACCATTGGGGCATCACCCGCAAACAGGCGATCATCGGCTGGGAGGCGGGGCGGGCGGTTGGTTAAACAATTTATTTCTGTTATTATTTTTTATAAACGACTTTCAATCGTAAATTGACCCCGCTGGTTCCCTGGCCTATGAGGAGCCCGCTTGCGACGCCGCCCGCGTCCGCGTTTGGAGGCTGCCCGATGTTTTCCCGCCGTTCCCTGATTGGCGTCCTCGCCGCCGTGACAATTGCCTCGCCCGCTCTTTCCGCCCCCGGTGAAATCCGCGTGGACTGGGCGACCTACAATCCGCTGTCGTTGGTGTTGAAAGAGAAGAAGCTTCTCGAAAAGGAATTCGAAGCCGACAAGATCAGCATCCGCTGGGTGCTCTCGGCCGGCTCCAACAAGGCGCTGGAATTTTTAAACGCGGGCTCGCTCGATATCGGATCGACCGCCGGCGCCGCCGCGCTGGTTGCCCGCATCAACGGCAATCCGGTTAAATCTGTCGGCATTTTTTCGCGCCCCGAATGGACGGCGCTGGTTACCCGCGCTGACGCCGGCGTCACCAAAATCGCGGACCTCAAAGGCAAGTCCGTCGCGGTGACCCGCGGCACCGACCCGCATATTTTTCTGGTGCGCGCGCTCGACAGCGCCGGCCTCACCGAGAAAGACATAAAGCTGGTGCTGCTCCAGCACGCCGACGGCAAAACCGCGCTGATCCGCAAGGACGTGCAGGCCTGGGCGGGCCTCGACCCGCTGATGGCGCAGGCAGAGGTCGAGGAGGGCGCCACGCTGTTCTTCCGCAAAGCCGAGGATAACACCTGGGGCGTGCTCAACACGCGCGCGGAATTCGCCGCGCAAAACCCTGAAATTATCAAACGGGTTTTGAAAGTTTACGAGGAAGCCCGCCAGTGGGCGCTGAAAAACCCCGGCGAACTCGCCAAGCTGCTCGCCGCCGAAACGAAACTGCCTGAGAACGTCATCGCCCGGCAGATCGAGCGCACCGATCTCACCAACGCCTCCGGCGATATTTTGAAAGCCAAAGATACCGTGCTGGCCGCCGGCCTCGCGCTGCAAAAGGCGGGCGTGGTGGAGGCGGCAACCGACGTGAAGGCGAATGTCGAGGCGCTGATCGACGCGCGCTTTGCGAAGTAGGACCGCGCCGGCGTTCTATCTGGAGGCGGCATCGTCCGCCGCGAGATAGCCGCTCTGAACGAGAAACGCCCGCAGCGCGATCGGGAACAGAGTTCCCATTTGACCGGGGTCCGTGCATTTGGCCGGCGGCTTGACGCCGTCGCATTCGCTCACGCCCCATAGATAGTCGCGGTTGTAGAGCTTTAGCATGCGCGGCCAGGCATCCGCCTGCTCGCCGATCAGCGCTTTGTGGGCGACCCATCCGGCAAGGAAGCCGTTGGACTTCCAGGTTTCCTCATATTCGCCGGCTTCTTTCTCCTGTTTCGCCAGCTCGGCCCGCAGCCAAGGCCGGTACTTTTCTTCGCGCGTGACATCAACGAGCTTTGTTCCGCGCAGTTCATAAATCTGCGGCGGCGCGTAGGAAGCGGCGTAGGAATCAAACCGGTAGAGAAAGCGGTTGTCGGCGCCGGTCAGCTCCACCGTTCCGTCTTTCAAAATATCTTCGAAATTATAGCCCTCTTCGCCGTCGCGCGTCGTGCCTTCGACGATGCTCCACTTGCCGCCGTTGCGCGTCGCTATGCGCGTCTGCGAGCAGCAATGGGCGCCGCCGGTGTAGCGGCTGAAAACCGCCTGCGGCAGGTCCGCTGACTTATCGAGCGTGAGAATGCGGATGTGCGAACTGTGCGTCGCTGAGGGTCCCATGCCCGCGCCCAGTTCGAGCGCTTTGGCCCCGTTCACCGTCACTGTGGCCACCGGCGCGCGGCCCTCGCGCGGCATTTTGACGAGGCGCAGCGAGACGCCGAGCGGCCCCTGCGAAATCCGCACAACCGGCTTGGCGCCGATCTCAAGCTCGGCGTGCGGCCCGGCATGGACCTTCTTTGGCTCTTCAGGCGTTTGCGCCGCGCCCTTAACCGCGCCGCCGAGCGCGAGGCAAAAGGCGAGCATTCCGGCAATTCGCATGTCAGGCATCCCTCGGGGCGGCGGGTATCCGCCCCGCCAGGCGGCGCGCGGGCGAACCGGCAAAAAACCACCTTACCATTTTCCGGCGGGCTCATGTATGACAACGCCGTTCATCGGGCGGGGCAGCGGTTTTGGCGCAGGCGGATTCAACCGGCAAGGCGGGCGGACCATGGGCGCTCGGATTGATTCTGCCTGTCGGCGCCGCGGTTCTCTATGAGCTGGCCTTCCGCGCGGGCTGGGTGCAGGCGCGCCTGCTGCCGCCGCCTTCGCGCATCGCGCAAACCCTTTGGAAGCTGGCCGCGTCCGGCGAGCTGTCGACGCATGTTCTGGCAACCATGGGCCGCGTCGCCGCCGGCTTCGGCCTTGGCTCGGCGGTCGGCATTTTGCTGGGCGCGCTGACGGGATCGTCGGACACCGCGCGCCGCGTGCTCGATCCCACGCTTCAGGCCCTGCGCGCGATTCCCTCGCTGGCCTGGGTGCCCCTGTTCATCCTTTGGCTCGGCATTTTCGAGACTTCGAAAGTGGCGTTGATCGCGGCGGGGTGCTTCTTCCCGGTCTATCTCGGCGTCATGGGCGCCATTGCCAATGTTGACCGCAAAATCGTCGAGGTCGGCCGCGCTTTTCGACTTTCAAGGGCCGC
>JANYFM010000316.1 GCA_025362655.1 Hyphomicrobiales bacterium
CTTGCCCCGCCTCAATTTAGTCAAAGGCGGTGTATCCTCCATATCCGCTTTGCGCAGCTCATCAGCATCCGCGAGATCGCGCGGGCGGGCTGAATCAGAATATCGAGGTCTTTGGTGAAGCGCGGCTGCGCATGTTGCGACACCGCATAGCCGCCGACAATAAGGTATCTGGCTTTGTGCTTATTCAGCAGCGCGATAAGGTCGAGAAAGTCGGGATACATGAATGCCCTTCATCGCATAGGCTTCGGTCGCCATTTTTGAAACGGCCGCCATCACGGCGTGCGTCGGCTGATTCGCCCAATAGGCGTATTCGGCGCCCTTCATGGAGGCGTGATCGTCATGGCGGACGAGGGTCCACAACTCCCGGCGCTTTTCGGCGCGCGCGCGGAATTCCGGGCTGGAAGTGTCGATGGGGCGTTTCATGAGGCCGATAATAGCATATCGGCCCCGAATGCCGCGATAGCCGCCGGGGATGCGCTCGCACAAAAAAAGCGGACCCGAAGGCCCGCTTGGATTTCGACGGCGGAAGCCGGCAGTCTCAGGCTGCCACAGCCGCGGCATCCCGCTTCTTCAAAATCTGGCGTTTCAGCTCACGGGCGTTCTGCGACAATTCGGTGTCCTTCGCCTTGATCAGATAAGCGTCGAGGCCGCCGCGGTGCTCGACCGAGCGCAGGCAGGCGGCCGCGACGCGCAGGCGCACGGAGCGCTGCAAAGCGTCCGAAATCAGCGTGACATTGCACAGGTTCGGCAGGAACCGGGCGCGGGTCTTGATGTTCGAATGGCTGACGGTGTTGCCGCTCTGGACGGCGATGCCGGAAAGTTCACAACGGCGGGACATGGCAGGCTTCCTTCAAAACTCGTTTGGCTCCAGCGGGGCGCAAGGGGGAGGCTCCGCGTTTTAAGCCCGCAAAATCCCGCCGCGCCAACGGAAAACTCCATTGGGCCTTTGTCGAACCGCGCTAGGGGTGGACGCGCGGTGTATAAGGGAGGGGCGGGCGAGCGTCAAGCATCGGCGCTGAACCGGAAAGCCGCCCTGGACTTTCCCGCCGCGATTCCTATCCTGTGCCGATGCCGCGCAATTCCTATTACCAAGGCCCGCTCTCCGATCATTTCGACGGCACGCGGTTTTTCCTCAAGGGCGTCACCCGCGACAAGACCCGGGAGGAATTGTGGCGCTGGCGAACCCGCGGCAAGCGCGCCCGCTGGCCCCAACACGCGCCGGGCGGGTTCGACTTCCCCCCGGAGCGCGTGCAGGGCGGCGCCCTGCGGGTGAGTTTCATCGGCCACGCCAGCGTGCTGATCCAGACCCAGGGCCTCAACATCCTCATCGATCCCGTATGGTCGAAGCGCGCCAGCCCGGTGGCCTTCGCCGGACCCAAGCGCGTCAACGCGCCGGGCATCGCGCTGGAGAATTTGCCGCCGCTTGACGCGGTGCTGGTCAGCCACAATCACTACGATCATATGGACTTGGCGACCCTGTCCAAACTGGCCAAAGCGCATGCGCCGCGCGTTCTCGTCCCGCTCGGCAATGACGCGATCCTGCGCCGGCACGATCCGCATATAGTCGCCGAAGCCCATGACTGGGGGGCGCGCGTGCCCCTGTCCGGCGTCTGCGCCGTGCATTTCCTGCCCGCCAACCACTGGTCGGCCCGCACACTAAGCGACCGGCGCATGGCGCTCTGGTGCGCCTTCGTGATCGAGACCCCCGCCGGCTCGATTTATCACATCGCCGACACCGGCTGGGGCAATGGCGCGATTTTCTCGGATGCGCGGATGCGCTTCCCGGACCTGCGCCTCGCCATACTTCCCATCGGCGCCTATGAGCCGCGCTGGTTCATGAGCGACAATCACATCGACCCGGAAGAGGCCGTCCGCATTTTCCAAATGTGCGGCGCCCGCCACGCGATGGCGCATCATTGGGGCACGTTTCAATTGACCGACGAGCCCCTGGACGAGCCGCCCCGCCGCTTGCGGCAGGCGCTGGAGGCCGCCGGCGTGGCGCGGGATCGATTCCGCGCGCTGAAGCCCGGCGAGGCCTGGGAGGTCGGGGCTTAGGAGCCGAACTCTTTTCCGGCCCCGCCGCTGCGCACGATATCGAAAGTAAGCACCGCGCCTTCGCGGCTTATCGCGGTGACGCGCCCGCCGGCCAGCGCGGCCGCGTGCGGCACGTCGATGGCGCTGAGCGGGTCGGTGGCCAGCACCCGGAGCGCGGCGCCGGGCGACAAGCGCAGCAGCGCGTTGCGGGTCTTCATCGCTGGCAGCGGGCATTTCAGGCCCTGGAGATCCAGCACCTCTCCGCCGCCCTCATCCGCTTGCGCCATTCCGGCCTCTTCTATTCGACGAAAGAGATAAGAAACCACTATCACGCCGGCGTCCTCCGGGGCAGGATGCCGTCAAGGCGGCGGACGCAAAAAGTTGCGTGAACGCCGCAAAGATTTTAGGTCACCATCGTAAAATAAAAAAGCCGGTCGCGGCTGGAGGCGGGGAATGTCCATTTTCGAGAGACTATCCAGCGAGCTTGCCTATGTGCGCGGCGCTCTGCGGGCGCTGCGGCGCACCACGCCGATCGCCAAACACCCCAATCACACCGTGCGTGAACTGTTCGAGGAACTGGCGGCGCGGCACGCCGACCGCCTCGCGCTGTTTTCCGATCATGAGAGCCTGACATACCGCGAGCTCAACGGGCGCGCCAACCGCTACGCCCGCTGGGCGCGCAATCAGGGCTGCGGCAAGGACGATGTGATTGCCCTGCTGATGCCCAACCGCCCGGAATATCTGTGCGTCTGGCTGGGGGTCGCCAAAGCCGGCGGAGTCACCGCCCTGCTCAATACCAACCTGCCCGGACCCGCGCTGGCCCATTGCATCAACGTTGTCGGCTCGAAAATCGTGATTGTCGATGCCTCGCTGCTGCCCCAGTTCGAGGCGGCAAAGCCGCTGCTGGGAGCGGATGTGAAACTATTCGTTTATGGCGAAAGCGCCGGGGAAAAAGGCGCGGAATGCCCGCGCGTCGATGACCAGCTCCAAGGCTTCTCCGATGCGGATATTCCCGCCGCCGAGCGCGTGCCTCTAACGGTCAATGATCATTGCCTGTTCATCTACACCTCGGGCACGACGGGCATGCCCAAAGCCGCGAATATGAACCATTACCGGGTTCAGCTCGCGATGAACGGCTTTTCCGGCGTCACCGGCGCTACCAGGGATGACCGCATCTACATCGTGCTGCCGATGTATCACAGCAACGGCGGGCTGGGCGGCATCGGCTCGGTGCTGACCGTCGGCGGATCGTGTTTCATCCGCGATAAATTCTCGGCGCGCGAATTCTGGTTTGAGGCGGCCAAACGCGAGTGCACGATGTTCATCTACATCGGCGAGCTCTGCCGCTATCTGCTCGCGGCGCCGCCGGGGCCGCAGGACACGGCGCATAAAATCCGCATGTGCTTTGGCAACGGCCTGCGCCCCGATGTTTTCGTGCCCTTCCGCGACCGCTTCAACATTCATCAGATCACCGAATTCTATGCGGCGACCGAGAGCAATATCACTATCTTCAATTTCGATTCGAAGCCCGGCGCGGTCGGGCGGATTCCCAAATGGATGGAGCGCAAATTCGTCGTGAAAATCGCGCGTTTCGATGTCGCAACGGAAACGCCGGTGCGCGGGCCGGACGGGCGCTGCATCGAATGCGCGCCCGACGAGACGGGGGAGGCGCTCGGGCAAATTCTCAACGACCCCTCGAAACCCGCCAACCGTTTCGAAGGCTATGCGGACAGGGACGCTTCGGAAAAAAAGGTGCTCCACGACGCGTTCACGCCGGGCGACGCGTGGTTCCGCTCTGGCGATCTCATGCGAAAGGATGATCTCGGCTATTTTTATTTCATCGACCGCATCGGCGACACATTCCGCTGGAAAGGCGAAAATGTCTCGACCACCGAGGTCGCGGAGGCGCTCACCGGGTTCCCCGGCGTCAAAGAGGCAACCGTCTACGGCGTTGCGGTGCCGCATATGGAGGGGCGGGCCGGCATGGTGGCGCTGGCGGCGGAGGATGCCGCCGGCTTCGATTTGGCCGGCTTCCGCACCCATATCAGCGGGCATTTGCCGGAATACGCCCGCCCGCTGTTCATCCGGTTTCAGGACCATCTGGAGGTGACCGGCACGTTCAAACAGCGCAAGGTGGAACTGGTGTCGGAAGGCTTTGATTTGAGCCGGGTGAGCGATCCCCTCTATTTCAACGATCCGCGCGCCGGCGCCTTCCTGCGGATCGACGCCAAACTCGCGGGCGAACTGGCGGCGGGGCTGGTGCGGCTTTAGAGTCTTTGTTTCCACGCGTTTACCCAACGCGAACCGGAATCCGCGTCGCTGGAAAACACTCTGCCCCCGGCACAGGACTTGATCTGACTTCACGCAGGCGCCGCACGGGCGGGCGGTTTGTGTCAAAACGGCACAAACTCCTCCATTGCGGGACGCTTGGCGGAGTCCGGTTAATGCCGAGTCTGTTTCCAATGTTATGGAATGGAGCGATTGGCTCCAGCGCGACGGCGTGGCTCAGCCGGGGCCAGCGCGCGCCCGCCGCCGCCCGCGGCGCGTCCTTCCCAATTGAACTCAAGGCTCTCACCAACGAGCGCCCGCTGCGCATCGAATTGCTGGAATGGGAAGAGGCCCGCCGCCGCTCGGATGACTGGTCGGGGCTGATCGCCAACAGCCTCGAACCCAACGTCTTCCTTGAACCGGCCTTCGCCCTGACCAGCGCCCAGCACAGCGTGCCGGCCCGCCGCCCGGTGTTTTTATTCGTCTCGGATTTGTCGCGCGGCGGCGACCGGGGACGGCTGATCGGCGTTTGCGCGCTGACCAAGCCGCGCGGAAAATTCGGAACCATCGCGCGCGGCTGGTGCTCGAAACTCGGCGCGCTCGGCACGCCGCTGCTGGACCGCGTCCACGGGGCCGAAGCCTTCGACCTGATGCTCGATTGGTTCTCGCGCAACTCGCCGCGCACCGTCGGCCTGCTGCTCCCCGCCCTGCCTGCGTCGGGCCCCATCGCCGGCCTGATCCGCGCGCGGGCGCTGGCGCGCGGCTTGGAAACCCGCGGCTTCGGCAATCATCTGCGCGCGGTGCTGCCCGCCGGCGGCGATGCCGAGGCGCTCTGGCGCGGGACGATCTGCCAGAAACGCATGAAGGAATTGCGCCGCCAGCGCCGGCGGCTCGAAGATCACGGAAAGCTCTCGTGGAACTGCGCCCGCAGCGCTGGCGATGTGCGATATGCCTTGGAGCGCTTCCTGGCGCTGGAGGCGCGCGGCTGGAAGGGCGGCCGCGGCACAGCGCTGCTCTGCGACCCCTCCGTTGTGACCTTCGCGCGGACGATGACGCGCGCCCTGTCGCGCCAAAATCAATGCCGCGTGGACAGTCTGGAGCTGGACGGCGAGCCCATCGCCATGGGCATCACCCTCGTCAGCGGCAAATCCGCGGCGCTGTGGAAAATCGCTTATGACGAGAAATACGCCAGCCTCTCCCCCGGCGTGCAGTTCACGCTCGAATACACCCGCCGGCAGCTTGCCGAGGATTCTCTGAACTTCACCGATTCCTGCGCCATCGCCGATCATCCAATGATCGACAAAATCTGGTCCGAGCGCATGCCGGTGCTGGATATTTTCATATCCGCATCGTCGGGCCGCGCCAGCGAATTCCACGCCGCCGCCGACCGCGAGGACTTGCGCCGCCGGGCGCGCGAATCCGCCAAGCGTTTGTACAACAATGCGCGCGGCAGATCGGCCGTGCCGGTATTCAAGAGGCCGGAATCCGGGCCGGGCATCGGCGGGGTGGAGCCGTCGCCATGAGCCGCCATGAGCGCCGCGCGCGGCGCCGTCACATTTTGAGGGCGGCGCGCAGTTCCTGCAATTGCGCAAGCTTCTCGGAGGCGAGCCGCTTGGCGTCGGCGCCGATGGCGTCCGTCACATCTTCGCCGGCGTCTCTTACCTGTTGATCCAGCTTGGCGGCATCGAGCTGGTCGAGGGGGATCGCCTCTTCAGCGAGAATGGTCAGGCCCTTGGCCGACACCTCCGCAAAGCCGCCGCGCACGTAAAGTTTCGAAACTTTGCCGGCGTCATCGACGGTGACGAGGCCAGGCCGCAGCGAGGCCATGACCGGCGCATGATTTTTCATCACCATGAATTCGCCCTCCGTCGAGGGCACGACGACGGATTCAACCTCTCCCGAAAACAACAGTCTTTCAGGGGAAACAAGCTCAAAGTGAAATGCGGCCATGGTCAGTCTCCGGCAACGGCGGTCAGGCTGCTTCCGCCGCGAGCCGCTGCGCCTTTTCGACAGCCTGCTCGATGGTGCCGACCATGTAGAAAGCGGCTTCCGGCAGATGGTCGTATTTGCCCTCAACGAGGCCCTTGAAGCCCTTGATCGTGTCGGCCAGCGAAACCAGCACGCCCGGCGATCCCGTGAAAACCTCGGCCACATGGAAAGGCTGCGACAGGAAGCGCTCAATCTTGCGGGCGCGGGCGACGGTCATCTTATCCTCTTCGGACAATTCATCCATGCCGAGAATGGCGATGATGTCCTGCAGCGACTTGTAGCGCTGAAGCGTCGATTGCACGCGGCGGGCAATATCATAATGCTCCTCGCCGACGACCATCGGAGACAGCATGCGCGAGGTCGAGTCGAGCGGATCAACCGCGGGGTAAATGCCTTTTTCCGCGATGGAGCGCGACAGCACGGTCGTTGCGTCAAGATGGGCGAAAGAGGCCGCCGGCGCCGGATCGGTCAAATCGTCGGCGGGCACGTAAATCGCCTGCACCGAGGTGATCGAGCCCTTGTTGGTGGTGGTGATGCGCTCCTGCAGCGCGCCCATGTCGGTCGCCAGCGTCGGCTGATAGCCCACCGCCGAGGGAATCCGGCCGAGCAGAGCGGAGACTTCCGAGCCCGCCTGCGTGAAGCGGAAAATATTATCAACGAAGAACAGCACGTCCTGGCCGCGGTCGCGGAAATCCTCGGCGACCGTCAGGCCGGACAGAGCGACACGCATGCGCGCGCCCGGAGGCTCGTTCATTTGGCCGTAGACCAGCGCGCATTTGGAGCCCGCGCCGCCGCCCTTCTTGTTGACGCCGCCCTCGATCATCTCGTGATAGAGATCATTGCCCTCACGGGTGCGCTCGCCGACGCCGGCGAACACGGAATATCCGCCGTGCGCTTTGGCGACATTGTTGATGAGCTCCATGATCAGCACGGTCTTGCCGACGCCCGCGCCGCCGAACAGGCCGATCTTGCCGCCCTTGGCGTAGG
>JANYFM010000319.1 GCA_025362655.1 Hyphomicrobiales bacterium
TTCACCGTCATTGGAAAATACGTGCCGCCTTTGATGGTGGAATCATTGGCGACAATCATCACCCCGCGCCCTTCCACCCGGCCGATGCCGGTGATGATGCCCGCGCCGTGAATTTCATCCTCGTGCATGCCGAAGGCCGCCAGCGGCGACAATTCCAAGAACGGCGATCCCGGATCGATCAGCCCCATGACGCGGTCGCGCGGCAGCATTTTGCCGCGCGCTGTGTGGCGGGCGCGTGTCTTCTCATTGCCTCCCAGCGACGCGGCCCCGCGCCGCGCGCGCAGCTCCGCCGTTAACACGCTCCACGCGGCGCGGTTGGCGGCGGCATCGTCCGGCTCTGTGTCGGCGCCGCCCGTGAGTATGGCCAAATGCTAGCCTCCCTGTTTCGCCGGCGACGGCTCGGCCGGCCCGCCGGCCTCCTTCCAGCCCTTGAACCCACCGCCCGCGTGCGCCGCGCGGGCGAGGCCCATTTGCCCGGCGGTCTGCGCCGCCAGCGCTGAGCGCCAGCCGCCAGCGCAGAAAAACACAAACCGCTTGTTCTGTTGAAACACCGGCTTTGCATAAGGGCTTTGCGGATCGATCCAAAATTCCAGCATGCCGCGCGGGCAATGAAAGGCGCCAGGCATTTTGCCTTTAAGCTGTTGCTCGCGGGGATCGCGCAGATCGACGAAGACAACATCGTCGTCCCCATGCAGGGCAATCGCCTGTTGCGGCGTCAGCGTCGTCACGGCGGCATTGGCCCGCGCCAGCATTTCCTTGTAGCCTAAAACGCGCGGCGGCGGCGCGGGCTTGCGCGCGAGAAAATCCTGAAGCGCGCCGATCTCCGCCCGCGGCCCCGCCTCATCGGCGGCAATCCGCCCGTACAAATCCGCGATTGCCTCGTAAAGCGCGGCGGCCTCCGCATCCCCGCCGGCAAATTCCGCGACCTCACGCATTTCCGCCACCCATCGGTGGGCCTTGGAAAACATGCCCGGCACCTGGCGCTCCAGCCACGGCGTCAGCAGGGGCTGGCTGTCGGCAAGCTCGTCGCGCAAAGCCTCCCCGGCCCCGGCGCGCATCGCCGCAAGCATCATCGCCGAGCCGATGGCGGTGCAGCCCTTGGTGATGCCGCCATAGGCCATTTTCAGCGCTGAAGCCGCGCCGGCGGGCGCCTCCATCACGCGCGCGTCGAGCCCAAATCCGTTCAGGGCCGCAAGCCGCGCCGCGCCTTCGCCGCAAGCGTAAAACACCGGTCCCGCCGCGCCCTCCCTCGGCGGGCCGCCGATGATGCCAGCATCGGCGAACACCGCGCCGGCGGCGGAAATCACAGCCCCGATTTGCAGCGCGGTCGCCGGGCTCACCGCGTTGCAATCGGCGAACATAGGCTTGCGCGGGGCGGCCTTGATATGCGGCGCCATGCGCCGCGCGAAAGCCAACGCCTCGCCCGGCGGCACAATGGAGAGGATCATGTCAGCGCCCGCCATTTCCGCATCCTCCACAGCGAGCATGCCCGCGGCTTTGGCCCGCGCGGCGCTCGCGCCGCTGCGCCCGGCAAGCGAGGTGATAACCTGCGCGCCGCGGCGCGACAGCGCCGCGCCCGTGCCCGCGCCCATGGCGCCCTGCGCGACAATCGCAATCCTCATGGCGCCGCCCCCTTTTCATCCGGCGCCGCCTCGGCGCGGCTGTCATGGAATTTGTTGTAATCGATGTGCGTGCGCCCCTGCGCGTCGCTGGTGAGAATATCGACATACTGATGCCCGATGCGCAGGTCCTCGTGGGTATAGCCGCGCCGCGCGTGCAGCGGCTGCCCCGAGGATTCGTCGAGCCCGGTGAATGTCACCACAAAGCTCGCCTCGGCGCCCGCCAGCGCCGCCGCATCCGCCCCATGCAGCGGGCTCACCGCGTCTATTTTGTGAAAAATGGTCCAGCTCAGCGCGAACATCGGATTTTCCGCGCGCTCGAGACTCAGCTCGCGCACCCTTCGCATGCGTCCGCCCTCGCGCGTCCTCTCCATTCGCGTCAGCCAGAGTTTCGCGGTGGCGCCGGCGATCATGTTGTAGCGCTGGTTGGCCATCCGCAGCATCAGCGTGCGCTCGCCGTCGTGGACGCCGATGATCGGGGCGTCGGCAAACATCACCCGCGCCCGCGGCCGCGAAAACCGCGCGAAAACGAGGCCCGTCATGACGGCGATCAGCAGCATGCCCGTGAATATTTCAACAGTGGCGATCACATGCCCGTAACGCGTCTGCGGGTGCATGTCGCCGTAGCCCACCGTCGCCAGCGTCTCGATCGAAAAATAGAACAGGTCCTCGAACGAGCCGGGCCGCGCGTTGGCGATGGGCGCCTCGCCCGCCGAATAGAGCCCGGCGAACATCAGGTTCGCCGCGCAAAATGTCGCGGCAAAGCCGAGAAAAAACAACGGCCATGGCGCGATCATGCAGTAGTGATAGAGATCGCCGAAAAAACGCCGCTCAACGCCGTGGGTCAGCACCTCGCGGTCGCCGATCCGCACAACTTTGCCCGCGCCCGGCGGCGCGCCGCCCGCCCCGTCAGTCATATTCATTGGCCTCGATCCGCCATTTTTCCTTCGCCCCGTCCTTGATCCACGCCTGATAGGCGGGCATCGCCAGCAGCGCGTCGGCATAGGCGCGCGAAGCCTTCGACACCGGGATTTCATAGACGTGAATGCGGTTGGCGACCGGCGCGTACATCGCGTCCGCCGCGCAGAATTTGCCAAACAGGAACGGCCCGCTTCCGCCGAAAGTTTTGCGCGCGTGCGCCCAGGCCGCCTCAAGACGCGCAATGTCGGCCTCCACCGCCGGCGTCAGCTCCCGCTTTTTAGGGACGCGGCGGAAATTCGCGCCGCAATGGGCGCGCAGGGCTGAAAAGCCGGCGTGCATTTCCGCCGCCAGAGAGCGCGCATGGGCGCGCGCGGCTTTGTTTTTCGGCCAGATAGCCTTCGCTGGATATTTCTCGGCGATATATTCAATGATCGCCAGCGACTCGAAAATCCGGATATCCCCGTCAATCAGCGCGGGAACCATGCCGTTGGCGGACAGTTTCAGCAGTTTTTTGCGCGTGTCATCGCGGTAAAGGAGCACCCGCTTTTCCTCGAAGGGAATGCCGAAGGCGCCCAGCAATATCCACGGGCGCAGCGACCACGAGGAATACGCCTTGTTGCCGATGACGAGGATGGGTGGCATGGCTGGCTCCGGCGGACGATTCGTGCCCATTATACCAAGGGCGCGCGTTCGCGCTTGCCAAAGGTCATGAGCCAAAGCTCATGCCCTTTGGTATTAACACTCGCCCGTGACGGGCAGGCAACCCGAAATCAAACAGCCGCGAGGGCCCATGGCGCGCATTTCCCTCCCCGATCTCGCGGCGCTGGCCTTCTTCGCCGCCGTCTGGGCGCTCTACCATGTCAGCCTGATGCGCGGCTGGGGCGGCCGGCGCGGCCTCAACCGGCGCATGGACGACTACCGCCGCATTTGGATGCGGGAAATGGCGGCGCGCGACCAGCGCATGGTCGATAGCTCCATCATGGGCTCGCTGCAAAACGGCACGGCCTTCTTCGCCTCGACCTCGCTGATCGCCCTCGGCGGCGTCGCAACCCTGCTGCGCTCCGGCGATGAGGTGCTGAAAGCCTTCAGCGATATGTCCATCGGACTTTCGCCGGACCGCGATCTGTTTGAAATGAAAATCGTCGGCCTGCTGGCGATTCTCGGCTACGCCTTCTTCAAATTCGCCTGGTCCTACCGCCTGTTTAACTATGCGGCGATCCTGATGGGCGCGACGCCCCCGGCCCGCTCGGCCGATGAAGCGGAGCGCTCGCACGGGGCGCAGATGGCGGCGCGGATGAATATTGTCGCGGGCACGCATTTCACGCTCGGCCAGCGCGGTTTTTCCTTCGCCATCGCCTGGCTTGGCTGGTTTTTGGGCCCATGGGCTTTCATGGCGACGACCGCGGGCATTGTCTGGGTCATGTGGGCCCGCCAGTTCGCCTCTGACGCATTGGCGGCGCTGACCGCGGATGTCAGGGACTGGAACCCGCCGCCGTCTTGACCTTTTGCCTCCCGCCCCGCATGCCCTGCGCATGATCCAGCCATCGCCGAAAGAATCGCCAAAACCCGCCAAACAGCCGGCCCGCAAACCCTTGGAAGAGGTGATCCTCCGCCTTTGCGCGGATGCGCCGCCCGGTAAATCCATTGATCCCACCGCCGCCGCCAAAGCTTTCGCCGACGCTCGCGGCGAGGATGATTTGGCCTGGCGTCACTGGCTGGCGCATGTGCGCACCGCCTCCGTCGGCCTCGCCCGCAAAGGCAGGCTGGTGATTTACCGCAAGGGCAAGCCCGCCGATCCCGACGATTTCCGCGGCGTCTACCGGCTGGGCCTGCCGCGCAGCGAATGATTTTCACGGGGCCGGAAATACCGCGTTGGACTTTCCGGTGATCCAATAAACCGCCAGCCCCATCCATTCGCGCGCGCCGATATCAACCAGCCACAGCCCGTCGCTGGCTTTGCGGTTGGGCTCGATCCATTCGCCCGATTTGCCCCGCGTCCAATAATGCGCCGGCCAGGGGATCACCTCAAAACCGACCTGGCGGAAAATCCCCATGGAGCGCGGAATATGCGTCGCCGAGGTCACCAGCAGCCAGCGCTCGCCGGCCTTTGGCTGCACGAGATCGCGGGTGAAGACCGCGTTCTCCCAGGTGTTGCGCGAACGGTCCTCGTAAATCACCCGCCCCGGCGGCAGGCCGAGCGATTCAAACAGCCGCCGGGCCGCCTCCGCCTCGGTCATGCGCCGGGGATCGCCGGAAATATCCGCGCTGCCGCCGGTGAACACCATTTTGGCGCGGGGATACCGCAGAGCCAGCGCGACGCCCTCTGTCATCCGCGAGCCCGAAGGGCCCAGCACCAGCGCGCCGCGCGCCTCGATCATGCTGTCATCCATCGCGCCGCCGAGCACGATAATTCCGTCGGGCGCGGGCATGTCGGCGGGCGGCCGTGAAAAGCGGTTTTCCAGCGGCAGAACCAGCCATTGGCCGAGCGGGGCGATCGCGCACAGGAGATAGAGCGCGGCGCCCGCCAGCAACAGCCCCCGCCCGGCCCGTCCCCGCTTGGCAATCCAAAGGATCGCGCCCGCGGCCAGCAGCATGGCGATGATGTTGGAGGGCGCGGCGAACAGCCAGAATATTTTCGACAGCGTGTAAAACATTCAAATCCCGATCACGCGTCCCACGCCGGCGCGAACCCGGGATTGACCATGCGGCTGCCCGGCCGCGCCAGCGCGGAAATCGCGCGCACCTCATCGGCGCCCAGCGCAAAATCGAAAATCCCGATATTTTCCCGCAGATGACCGGCGCCCGCCGATTTGGGAATCGCCGCGACCCCCTCCTGCTGCATATGCCAGCGCAGCATCACCTGCGCCGCCGGGCGGCCATGCGCTTTGGCGATCCCCGCCAAAATGGGATCGTCGAAATAACGTCCCTGCGCCAGCGGATAATAGGAGACGAAAGCCGCGCCGGCCCGCCGGCAGGCCGCCAGCAGCAAATCCTGGTTGAGGCGCGGATGATATTCGCACTGATTGCAGGCGATGCGCGCGCCATGGCCGGCCGCAAGCCGCGCGGCCTCGCGCAGCATGGCGGGCGTGAAATTAGCGACGCCGATATGCCGCGTCAGCCCGGCCGTGCGCGCATCGCACAGGGCTTCGATGGATTGCGCGAGGGGGATGGCGCGGTTGGGCCAGTGAATCAGCAGCAAATCCACGTGATCGAGCTTGAGCCGCTCAAGGCTGCCTTGCGCGGAGCGCTGCAAATCGCCCGCGCCGATTTCGGCGGGCAGAACCTTCGTGGTGATAAACACTTCACCGCGCGCCAGCCCGCAGGCGCGGAGCCCCTCGCCGACATCCGCCTCGTTGCCATACATCACGGCGGTGTCGATATGCCGGTAGCCAAGCGCGAACGCCGCCTCGACAGCTTTTGCGCAGTCGGCGCCGCGCATCCGCGAAGTGCCCAGCCCGAGCGCGGGCATCCGCGCGCCATTGGCATCGAGAACAGGAACGGCGGATGCGGCCATGTTTCAGTCTCCCCGAGCGCTCACGTCAGCGGCGTCGTGAGCAGCCCGCGCGCCGAGGGCCGCTCCATCAGCGCGCGGTAATAACGCTCCAGATGGGGGCGCGGCGCGCGCTCCCCGGGCAGGTTGAGATAGCGGTGAACGCCCGGCGCTATCGCGCAATCCGCCATGTTGAACGAGGCGCCGCCCATCCATTCGCGCCCCGCCAGAACGCCGTCGAGCATGGCAATGGCGCCTTCGAGCTTCGCATTCATCGCCTCCAGCTGGTCCGCCGGCGTCTTGCCCGAGCGCACCTTGGCCCAAAAAATCGCCGTCAGCGGCGGATTGAACACGGTCTGCTGCCAGTCCATCCAGCGGTCGGAATCGGCGCGGGCTTTCAAATCGAGCGGCCATAAAACGCCGGGCGAATGTTTCGCCGCGATGTAGCGGGCGATGACATTGGATTCCCAGAGAATGAAACCCTCATCGTCGATGGTGGGCACGACGGCATTGGGATTCATCGCCTTGTATTCCGGCGTCTGCACGACCCCGTGCTCCATTCCCGCCTCAAACCGCTCGAAAGCGATCCCGGATTCCAGAATGGCGAACATTGCCTTCTGCACATTCAGCGAATTGAGCCGGCCCCAGACTTTCAGCATAAGAATCTCCCTGCGCCTCTTCTAGGCCGGCAAAGCCCCGCCGTCATCCCGCGGCCTCCCCCGGCGGGCAAGCCCCGAGGGCAGCGCATTGGCATCCGCCGCCCACGCCTCGAGGTCCGCCTCCCCGGCCGCGGCGCCGGCGCTGAACGCCGCGCCGTCCTGCATTTCCAGCGCCGTGTGAAACAACCCCGCGCCCGCCGCCTCATCGGCCGTAATTTTGCCAAAGCCCGCGCTCATCAGGGCAACGCCCTCAGTGAACTGATCCAGCCCCGCCATCCGCGCCATGGCGTCAAACAGCCCGAAACAATAGCCGAGCGCGAAGCCGTCGCGCGCCAGGCCCGCCGGCTCAATCCGCGCCGCCTCGATCTGCACGCCGGCCAGCGACGCGCCGATTTTGGCGAGCGTGTCGATGCGGCTGAGGGGAGCGGGCATGGAAGAGTTCCGAATTGGTGTTTTGCGGCTCGGGAAAAACAGCCTCAGCGTATCAGCCGAATATCGAGGCTCCCCGCGAGCGCGCGCCAATTGCGGTCAGCTGTAAAAACCGGCAGGCCGCTGCGGCGGGCAAGCGCAAGGCAGAAGCGGTCGCCGAGGGACAGGCCGAGGTGTTTTGTCGGCGCGCGCAGCGCGGCTGCGTCAAAGGCCAATTCAGCGTCTGTCGGCACGATGAAAAAAGGAAGGCCGCCGACGGCGGCGTCTACCTGCGCCGCCGACAGGCCGTCGGCAAATAGTTTTGATGCGACTTCCGCGTAATTGACCGTGCAGACAAGCGCGCCCTCCATCACCGCGTCCACCGCCGCTTTGCCGGGCTCGTCCTGAAGGCTCGCCAATATCGCTGAGGCGTCCAGCACCGCGTCAGCCATTTTACGCCTCGCCGTCCCACATCGCGGCGCGTCCGGCTAGAAATTCATCAACAAGACTTCGATCCGCCGGAATGTGCCGGCGGACTATTTCCCGCGCCCGGCGGATCGCCCCGTCCGGCGTGATGATCCGCACCTCCGGCCCGTGCAGGGTCAGCGTTACCTCGGCCCCCTCCTCCATGCCGGCCGCCGCCCGGAAGGCGGCGGGGATGACCACCCGGCCGCCGGGCCCGACTTTGGCGCGGACCCGCAAAGGCGGCTTATAGGGCACGTAGGGCGGCAAAACCGCCTTGCCCGCCGCATGGGTGGCGGACAAATCAAGAACGGGCTGTGCGGGGCTCTCTGCGAAGCCTGGAGGCATCCGGGAGGCAGGGCGTGCAGGCGGGGGTTTGGACAAGGGGACCTCCATACGGCCTAGAGATTAGAAATTGTCATTTCTAAATTAAAATGTCAAATTTGGTAAGATTTGTCATTCCGCCCCTCACCCTCCCTTTCCGACCGGT
Organism: Hyphomicrobiales bacterium; assembly: GCA_025362655.1. Lineage (GTDB taxonomy): Bacteria > Pseudomonadota > Alphaproteobacteria > Rhizobiales > Beijerinckiaceae > Terripilifer. Next base: position 8,050 of record JANYFM010000319.1, read on the forward strand.
TACCGCCCGACCAGTTCCCGCCCGATCAGCATGCGCCGGATTTCGCTGGTGCCGGCGCCGATCTCGTAGAGCTTGGCATCGCGCAGCAACCGTCCCGCCGGATAGTCGTTGATATAGCCGTTGCCGCCCAACAGCTGCACCGCGTCCAGCGCCATATGCGTCGCGCGTTCGGCGGCGAAGAGGATGGCGCCCGCCGCGTCCTCGCGCGTCGTTCGCCCGGCGTCGCAGGCGCGCGCCACGGCATAAACGTAAGCCCGGCAGGCATTCATCGCCACATACATGTCGGCGATCTTGCCCTGCACGAGTTGAAAGCCGCCGATGGCCTGCCCAAATTGTTTGCGCCCGCGCACATAGGGCATGACCGTGTCGATGCAGGCCCGCATGATGCCCAGCGGCCCCGCCGCCAGCACAAGCCGCTCATAGTCGAGCCCGGACATCAGCACCCCCGCCCCGCGGCCTTCCCCGCCGAGCACGTTTTCCTCCGGCACCTCGCAATCGTTGAAGACGATCTCGCAGGTGTCCGAGCCCCGCATTCCCAACTTGTCGAGTTTCGGCGAGGCGAAAAACCCTTTGAAGGATTTCTCAATAATGAAAGCGGTGATGCCGCGCGATCCGGCGGCGGGATCGGTCTTGGCGTAAGCCACGAGCACGTCCGCGTGCGGCCCGTTGGTGATCCACATTTTCAAACCGTTGAGGACATAGCGGCCGCCGCGCTTTTCGGCGCGGGTTTTCATCGAAATCACATCCGAGCCCGCATCCGGCTCGGACATGGCGAGCGCGCCGACATGTTCGCCCGACACGAGGGCCGGCAGATACCGGCGTTTTTGCTCCGCTGTGCCGTTGCGATGCAGCTGATTTATGCAAAGATTGCTGTGCGCGCCGTAACTGAGGCCGACCGAGCCCGAGGCGCGGCTGATTTCCTCCATCGCGACGCAGTGCTCGAGATAGCCGAGGCCCGAGCCGCCGTATTCCTCGGCGACCGTGACGCCGTGCAGGCCCAGCGCCCCCATCCCCGGCCAGAGGTCGCGCGGAAACAAATTGCTGGCGTCAATCTCCGCCGCGCGCGGCGCGATTTTGTCCCGCGCGAATGCCCTTGTCGATGAGCGGATCATGTCGGCGGTCTCGCCGAGACCGAAATCGAAGTCGGGAACACTGTCAAAAGCCATGGATTCTCCCGGCGATGGCGTTGCGGCACAAGCGCAGCCTATCATAACGCTGGCCGCGCATGCCAAGCCGGCGGCGGGATAAATCAACGGGAGGCAACTTCTGGAAAGAGGCCAGGCGCCGCATGTTTAACCGGCCCGTCAAATCATCAACGACAGCGCGGATCGATGCTGACGTTCCCGCTTGGCCGACGTTTCGGCTTGGCTCCGCGCCGGCGGCAAAGGCCGCCAATCGCGGATCAACACTATCCTGCGCCGGGAAATGCCGGCGTCGATGAAATAGCCTCCCCCGCCACTGGACGGCGCGGCGCGCATCGTCAATATTCGCCGGCATCGCCTGAAAGGCTGAACACCAGGGCAACCCATGGCTCGTTATTCCACAATCGTGTTTGCACTGGCCGGCCTCGCGCTCGCCGGCCCGCTGGCCGCGCAGACGGCGGACACTCCGCCGCCCGCCGCCGCGCCCGCGCAAAACGCGGCTGAAATCGCTTTTTGGACCAGCGTCAAAGACAGCAAGAACCCGGCGGAGCTTCGCGCCTATCTGACGGCGTTTCCCGCCGGCCTGTTTTCCCAGCTGGCGCGATTGCGGCTGGAGGACCTCGAAAAGCCCCAACCGATTGCCGCCCCGGCCCCGGCCGCGGTTGCGGCTCCAACGCCAGCGCCAGCGCCTCCCGCTCCGGCCCACGCGCCCGTCGCGGCGAACCCCTCGGCCGCTGTGGACCTGTCGGGCGCGGACCTCATCCGCGAGGTGCAGCTCAAACTCTATGCGCTCAACTACGATCCCGACCGCGTCGATGGCGTGATGACCGCCGCCACCCGCACCGCCATCCGCGAATGGCAGAAAAACATCAACGTGCCCGTCACCGGCAATTTCACCGAGGAAACGTTGAAGCGCCTGCGCGATGCCCGCGCCAATCCCGCATGGGCCGCGGTCGCCTACACCGCGCGCGGCGCCAGCGGCTGGGTTTTCAACCGCCCCAGCCGCGCCGAGGCCGAACAGCAGGCCGTGGACCTCTGCGTCAAACAGGCGGGCCGCGGCTCAACCTGCAAACCCATCACCGCGAGCGGCTCGGCCTGCATCACCATGGCAAGCTTCACCACCAAGCGGGGCACGACGACGTATTTCGGCTCGCATGTGTCGCTTCAGCCGAACCAGACCGCCTCGATCAGCGAGGCGCTCCGCCTGTGCGGCGAGGCGGAAAACAACGGCGGCAATTGCTCCGCGCGCGTGACCATCTGCGCCGACGGCAGCCATAAGAAATAGCCGGCGGGGCAAGCCGGCAAATTGTCCCTGTTTCCGGGGGAAAGCAGGGGCTTGACCCGCAGCCTGTTTTGCACGGCGTCTCGAGGGAGCTGTTTATGACGGAAACCCAATTGTCCCGCGCCGCCCGATACCGGGCGGGCAAAGCGCTGCGTCTGAAATCGCCGCGCGGCGCCCACGCCAAACTTCATGGCGCCATGACCCGCGGCCCCGCCGCCATCCTCGCGCAAAGCGATCCGGCGCGCGTGCCCGCCCTCGTGCCCGAGCGATACAAGCGGATGCTCGCCAGCCCCTTTGCCTTTTTGCGCGGCGCCGCTGCATTGATGGCGCAAGACCTCGCCCAGCAACCCATCGCGGGCATTCCGGTCCAAGCCTGTGGCGATTGCCACCTCATGAATTTCGGCGCCTTTGTCACGCCGGAGGACAACATCCTTTTTGACATCAACGATTTCGACGAAACGCTGCCCGGCGTCGATTTCACCGCCGATCTGAAGCGCCTCGCCGCCAGCGTGGCAGTTGGGGCGCGCGCCGCCAAACTTGGCCGCAAAAGCGCGCGGGCGCTGGCCGCGGCCTGCGGGCGCGCCTACCGCCTGCGCATGCATGAACTGGCGCTGCTCTCGCCGCTGGAAATCTGGCACGCGCGGGTTGATCTTGAGGAGCAGTTGCCCGCCTTCTCCAGCGCGGCGCTGCGCCGCAAGCTGCGCAAAATCATCGCCCGCGCGCGCGGCGAAAGTCTGGAGCGCGACGACAATTTCCCCAATCTCGTCAAAGGCAATAAACCGGTCATCGCCGACAAGCCGCCGGCCATTTATCATTTTGATCCGAAAGCCCCGGCGCGCGAAAAATTCGACGCCGGAGCGCTTTTCGCCGCCTATACCCAAAGCCTGCCTCCCGAGCGCGCCGACATTCTCAGCCGTTACACGCTGCGCGACACCGCCTTCAAAGCGGTCGGCGTCGGCTCGGTCGGCACGTTTTGCGCGGTCGGGCTGTTTATGGACGGCGAGGGATCGCCGCTGTTTTTACAGGTTAAGGAGGCGGTTCCCTCCGTGCTGGAGCGCCTCGGCGTTGCCTCCTGGAGCGGCCACCAAGGCCAGCGCGTGGTGCTGGGCCAGCGCATGCTTCAGGCTTCCAGCGACATTTTCCTCGGCTGGACGCAGGACAAAGCCTCGGGACGCCGGTTTTACGTGCGCATTCTCAAAAACCGCCGTCTCGGCGAAATCAGCGAAATCGGCGAGGAGGACGCGCTGGCCGATTATGCCGCTCTTTGCGGGAGAACGCTGGCCCGCGCCCATGCCCGCGCCGGGGATGCCGCGATGATCTCCGGCTATCTCGGCGGGAGCCGGGAGTTTGACAGCGCGCTGGCGGATTTTTCCATGGCCTATGCGGAGCAAAACGACACCGACTATGCCGCGCTGGTGAAATCGAGGGCCGCCCCGGCGGCCACAAAGGCGAAGCGAAAGCCGGCCGCGAAAAAAGCCGCCCCCAAGACCAAAGCGCCCCGGAAGGCTCCGCCCCGAAAACGCGCTTAAACCCAAGGCTCAATTATCGTCATCGGCCCGCGGCGCTCAAGCCTGCCAAAGTCGGCGCCGCGATAGAGCCCGGAATCGCTCTCAATCCCGGCGGCGCGAGCGCGGGAAGCGATGGCGCCGGCTCTGAATAAGCGGCTGTCTGCTGGCCCGCGCCGGAGCCGGCCCCCGCGAACGCCGCAAACTGTTGCGGCGTGCCGGCGAAGGCGTTGCGGTCAACGTTGCCGCGGATGCCCGGCACGGCTCCGTCGGACTGATATTGCCAGAAGGACCATTTGCGGTCGCCGTATCGCACTTGCGGCGAATGTTTCGTCGAGCGCACCCAGATGGGATATTCGGACAACTCGTCCGGGCTCAGAACGTGCTCGTAGAAATCCACGGTCGTGTAGATAACCGGCTTCTTGCCGTAATGACGCTCCATCTCGCGCAGCATGGCGCGCATTTCACGCAACGCGTCCTCGCGCGCCAGGCGCCGTTTGCAGGACTGCGAGGTGGGCGTCGCCTCCACATCGAGAACAGGCGGCAGCGCGTCCGCCTCGACCGGGACAATCCGCTTGAAATTCGCCATTTCCTGCGCCGGCGTGCGGCACCAGAACACAAAATGGTAAGCGCCGCGCGCCACTCCGGCGGCCCGCGCGCCCTCCCAGTTCTGCCGGAATTTGGCGTCGACGTGATCGGCGCCCTCGGTTGCCTTGATGTAGGCAAAGCGCGTTCCCGCCGCCCTCGCCAGCTGCCAGTCGATGTCCCCCTGGTATTTGCTGACGTCAACGCCGTGAATGGCAAAATGATGCGGATGCGTGGTGGTGAACGCGCTTTTGGCCGGCTTCGAGGGCGGGATGCGCGAGGTCTGATCCCCGCCGGGATCGATCATCGGCGTGCCGCCGCCGCAGCCCGCCAAAAGCGGAGCGGCAAAGGCTGCAAGAGCAGCCATGCGCATGGAACGGGGGAACGCGGCACTGAAGTTCATCGCGCTAAACTGCGGGAAAACCGGTAAATTTTCGTTAACGCGCCGCGGCGCTTTACCGCCCCATAGGGGGCTGTTAAGTGGAATTGTCATTTTTTGCATAGGGAGGCTTGGGAGCCCGCCCTCTTTGGAGCCGCACCCATGTTCGCCGGACTATCCGCGCTCTTTGATGGCGGGCAAGACAATCTGCGCGGCAAAGTGATCGCCATTTTTGCGCTGCTGATCGGCGCGAATGCCGCCGCTTGGCTATGGGCGCTGGCGGCTTTCCATGACTATCCGCTTTTGCTGGGGACCGCGTTCCTCGCCTATAGTTTCGGGCTGCGCCACGCATTTGACGCGGACCATATCGCGGCGATTGACAATGTGACGCGCAAACTGATGCGCGAGGGCAAGCGCCCCGTCGGCGTCGGGCTGTTTTTCGCGCTCGGCCATTCCTCCGTCGTGGCCGCGCTGACGGTGGCGATCGCCGTCACAGCGACCGCGCTGGAGACAAAATTTGAATCCTTCAAGACCATCGGCGCGGTGATCGGGACTTCGGTCTCAGCGCTGTTTTTATTCGCCATCGCGATGGCGAACGCGGTTGTTCTGGTGTCCATCTGGCGCGCCTTTCAGAAAGTGAAAAACGGCGGCGCCTTTGCCGAGGAGGACATGGATGAGGCGCTTGCCGCCCGCGGGCTGATGGGGCGGCTGTTCCGGCGGTTTTTCAAGGTGATCTCGCATAGCTGGCAGATGTGCCCGCTGGGCCTGCTGTTCGGCCTTGGCTTTGACACCGCCACGGAGATCGGCCTGCTCGGAATTTCCGCCACGCAGGCCTCGCAGGGCCTGCCGGTCTGGTCAATCCTGGTGTTCCCCGCGCTCTTCACGGCGGGCATGACGCTGGTGGACACGGCCGACAGCATTTTGATGCTGGGCGCTTACCGGTGGGCCTATGTCAAACCCATCCGCAAAATCTATTACAACCTGACGATCACGGCGGTGTCCGTCGTCGTCGCGTTCGTCGTTGGCGGACTGGAGGCGCTCAATCTGATCGGCGGTCAATTGGGCCTGAGCGGGGGCGGCGGTTTTTGGGGCGCCGTCGGCGCAATGAACGATAATTTTGGCGTGCTCGGCTGTTTCATCGCCGGAATTTTCATCCTCGCCTGGGCGGTTTCGTGGCTGATTTACCGCGTCAACCGTTACGACGAGATCGAAGCCGCGTGAGCAGGGCGCCTTTCACGCAAGGTGAAACCACAGCGTCGCGATTCCCAAAAACGAGAAATTCCCCACAACGTCGGTCACCGTGGTGACGAACGCCCCCGACGCCACCGCCGGATCATAACCGAGCCGGTCCAGCGTCAGCGGAATGAGAATGCCGCCGAGCGCCCCCGCCAGCAGATTGATCACCATGGCCAGCGCGATGACGAGGCCGATGCCGGGGCTGTGAAACCAGCCGCCCGCCGCGATCCCCGTCAGAATTCCAAACGCGATGCCGTTGAGAAAACCGACATTGGCCTCGCGCATCGTCACGCGCATGGCGTTGGCGGCGGAAAGCTCGCGCGTTGAAAGCGCGCGCACCGCCACCGTCATGGTCTGTGTCGCGGCATTGCCGCCCTGGCTCGCCACGATGGGCGCCAGCACCGCCAGCGCCACCATCTTCTCAAGCTGCCCTTCGAAAAGCCCCAGCACCGAGGAGGCGATGAAAGCGGTGACAAGATTGACCAGCAGCCAGAGAAAGCGGCTGCGCGTGATTCCCAGCACGGAGTCCGACAGCTGCTCGCTGGCGCGCACGCCGCCGAGCGCCTTAATATCCTCCTCCGCCTCCTCCTCGATGACATCGACGATGTCGTCGATGGTGATGGCTCCGACAAGACGCCCGGCGTCATCGACGACGGGGGCGGAGACGAGATTGTAGCGCTCAAACATGCGCGCCACCTCCTCCTGATCCTCGCTCACGGTCACAGAGTGCCGGGGCTGCATCAGCGCATCCAGCCGCGACGAGCGGCGCGCCCGCACCAGCGTGTCGAGAAATACATTGCCGATCAGTTTATGCGCGGGATCGACGACGAAGACCTCGAAGAAACTGTCGGGGATCGTCTCCTCGGCGGCATCGTGAATATGATCGAGCGTCTGGCCGGCGCTCCAGTGCGGCGGCGCGGTGACCAGCGTCGTCTGCATCAGGCGGCCGGCGGAATTGTCGGGATAGTCGAGCGAGCGCTGCAATTGCACACGGTCGAGGGCGGGCAGCGCCTCCAGAATTTCTTTTTGCTCGGCGCTGCCGAGATCTTCGAGAATGGTCAGCGCGTCGTCGTTCTCGAGTTCGCGCACGCCCTCGATGACGGTCTCCGTCGGCAATTCCTCAAGAATGTCCCCGCGGACGGAATCATCGACCTCCATCAGCGCCGAAAAGTCGAATTCCCGGCCCATGAGTTCGACGAGGCGGGGGCGCGCATCGTGCGGCAGCGCCTCGATCAGCGCGCCCAGATCGGATTCGTGGAGATCACCGGCGAGTTCAAGAAGTTTCGCGCGGTCGCCGGCGCCAAGCGCCGACGCGACCGCTTCGACGAAGACAGCGCGGATTTCACCCTCGGCGTCCCGCGGGCCGGAGTCTTCAGGTTTGGGCTCGGGAGCGGCGGCATCGGTCATGGCGCATCCGGGATGGCGGAGAACCGCTCCTTAAGCGCCGTTGATACGGATGGCAAACGCCGATGGCCCATAACGAAACAGCGCCCGAAAGGGCGCCGTTCGCTGAAGACTTCTCATTCTCTGAAGTCTGTGGTGCGGCCAAGAGGCGATCTATGCGCAACGCAAATTGGATGTGGTATCGGAAAGTCATGAAACAGCATAACAAATTGAATAGACTAGAGCATTTTCCTCTCAGACCGCATC
>JANYFM010000329.1 GCA_025362655.1 Hyphomicrobiales bacterium
GCTTAACGACCGCCCGGCCTTCGCGCTGTTTTCCGGCCCGGCCGCGGGCGTCATGGGCTCGCAGGCCATGGGCGCGCGGATCGGCGCCGCCAATGTGTTGACGACGGATATCGGCGGCACCAGCTTTGATGTCGGTGTCATAGCCGACGGGCGCCCGGTGATGCGTTCGGATATTTCCGTCGCCGGCGCGGACATCCGCGTTCACTCCATCGATGTGGATTCCATCGGCGCGGGCGGCGGCAGCATCGCCTCTGTGACGCCCGCCGGCGGCCTCCAGGTCGGCCCCAAAAGCGCCGGCGCCAATCCCGGCCCCGCCTGCTACGGCCGCGGCGGCAAGGAGCCCACCGCCACCGACGCCGACCTTGTGCTGGGCGTGCTCAATCCCGCCAATTTCATCGGCGGACGCATGGCCCTCGACATCGAAGCGTCGCGCCGCGCGATTGAGGAGCGCGTCGCCAGGCCGCTGGGGCTCGGCCTGATGGAGGCGGCATGGGGCATCCGCAAAATTCTCGATTCCCGCATGGCCGATCTGCTGCGCCGCATGACGATTGAGCGCGGCTACGATCCGCGCGATTTCACCCTCTTCGCCAATGGCGGCGCCGGCCCCTCGCACGCCTGGGTGCTGGCGGCGGAGCTTGGCTTGAAAAGCTTCGTGGTGCCGGCCGCCGCCACCGCGCAATCAGCGTTCGGCACCGCCAACTCCGATCTCGCTTTTACCACGGAGCGCCCCGCTTATGTGCGCCTGCAGGCGGGTCGTTCCGCCAATGACGCGGAGATCGCCCGCGTCGCCGCCGGCCTAGAGGCGGCCCTCGCGGACGTGCGCGGCAATCTCGCATCGGCCGGCGCGGGCGCCTCCATGCGCGTCGAGCGCCGCGCCGCCATTCGCTTTCGCGGGCAGACGCATCACCTCGATGTGCCCCTCAATGACGGCGCCTTCGACGCCGCGGCCTTCGCGGCGGCGACCGCCAGATTCGAGGCCATGTATGATCACATGTTCGGCCACGGCGCGGCTTATTCGGGCGCCGGCCACGAGCTGCTGGCCGTGCGCGTCACCGGCACAGGCTCGCTGCCCCCGCCCCCGCTCAAAATGACGGGCGACGCTCCCGTGCGCGCCGGCTCCCGCAGGGTGGTCTTTGACGATCCGGCGCAGCCGGTGGAAACCGCCATCTGGCGCACTGTCTATCCAGCGCCGGGCACCCGCATTGACGGCCCCTGCATCATTGAATTTCCCGGCCAAAGCGCGGTCGTGCCGCCCGGCGGTCATGCCCGCGCCGATGATTTCGGCAACCTGCACATCGAGATTGCGCCATGACCGAGACCGCCCTCAACCCGATCGTTTACGAAGTCATCCGCAACCGCCTTGTGGCCATCACCGAGGAGATGCGCGTCGCGCTGCAAAGCGTCTCGGGCTCGCCGACAGTGACGGAGGCCTCCGATTTCTTCACCGGCATTTTCCTGCCCGACGGCTCCGTGACGTCGATGGGCTTTCAGGTCGCCTATCAGGCTCCCGTCTGCGGCGCGTTTATCCGCCACATCACGCATAAATCGAAACACGCGGTGCGCGACGGCGATATGTTCATCGGCAACGATCCCTATATCGGCGCGCTGCATCAAAACGACGTGCAGATGGTCGGCCCCATTTTCGCCGGCGATCAAATCGTCGCCTGGGCCGGCGTCGAGGCGCATGAAACCGACGTCGGCGGCATGGATTTCGCCAGCTGGTCGCCAAAGGCGCGCGAGGTCTTCCAGGAGGGCGCGCGCATACCCTGCGTCAAGCTCATCGACCGCGGCGAAATGCGCGACGACGTGCTGGAAATGATCACCACGGCCTCGCGCCTGCCCGGCCCGCTGGAGCTCGACATCCGCGCCTTCATCGCAACGCTCAATGTCGCGCGCGCGCGCATCACCGGGCTTGTGAGCCGCTACGGCGCGGATGTTCTGACACAGGCCATCCGCCGGATGATCGCAACATCGGCCGGCGCCATGCGCGCAAGGCTTAAGGAATTGCCCGACGGCGAATTCCATGCCTGTGATTTCCTTGAGCACGACGGGCACAGCAATGTTCTCTACAAGCTCGATGTCCGCGCCATAAAAAAAGGCGAAACGCTGACGCTGGATTTCTCCGGCTCCAGCAAACAGGCCCCGGGCTTTATCAATTGCACCCGCGCCGGCCTGATGGGCGCCATCACCGGCTCGGTCATGCCGACGCTCGGCTTCGACATGCAATGGAACGAGGGCGTCGTCGCGCCCATAGAGGTGATCGCGCCCGACGGCCTCGTCTGCACCGCGATGTTTCCAGCCCCGGTGGGATCAGCCACCGTGGAGGCCATCTGGGTGACCGGCAACGCCATCATGCTGGCGCTCAATAAAATGCTCGCCGCCAGTCAGAAATACGCAAGCCGCGCCCAGGGGGTCAACGACGGCGCCATGGCGACGTTCAACCTCGGCGGGGTCAACCAGTTTGGCGAGCCCTTCGGACTGCATCTGATGGATCCGCTGGCCGGCGGCTCGGCCGCCTTTGCGGTCAAAGACGGCGTTTCCTGCGGCGGCCCCATCACATCGCCGATGTCAGCCATCGCCGATGTCGAGCGCAATGAGCAGGTTGTGCCGCTGTTCTATTTGCACCGCAGGCTCTCCCGCGACACCGGCGGCGCCGGCAAATTCCGCGGCGGCCTCTGCGCGGAAGTGGCGCTGACGCTCGGCGGCATTGAAAGCGCGCAGGCGCTGATCATGACGCACGGCGCGGAATCGCCCAATTCCGCCGGGCTGGGCGGCGGCTGGCCGGGCTCCACCATTGTCCAGACATTCGGCCGCGGCGCTGTCAAAGCCGGCCGCGCCGCGCCCGCCGAATTCGAGACTTTCGGCCCCAAGCCGGGCCTGATGACCATGACGAAGAACGATGTTTTCGCGGTGTCCTGGCAGGGCGGCGGCGGTTACGGCGACCCGCTGGAGCGGGACTTCTGCGCTGTCGAGGCGGATGTCGCGGCCAACGCGGTATCACCAGGCGCGGCGCGCGAAATCTATGGCGTGGTGGCCGGCGACAGCGCCGCCAGCGCGCGGCTGCGCGATTCCATGCGCCGCGCGCGCGTGCCCGCCTTCGCCAAAGACGAAGCGAAATTCTGCCGTGAAAAAACCGTCGGCGCGCTCGGCCCCTCGCTGGAAATCCGGCGCGACGCGCGCGGCCTGCATGTGACGACGCCGGCGGGTTTTGTTCTCGCGACCGGACATTCGCGCTGGCGCGGCGGCGCGCTCGGCAAAACCATGAAACAGGTTCCCGCCGCGCACCGTATTCTCCTGCATGAAAATCTGGAGGCGACCGCGTGGTATTGTCCGGCGTCGGGCTTGCAGCTTGCCGTCGACTTCCACGAGAAGGGCAAACCGCCGGGGGACGATGTCATCGTGGAACTGGAAACTCTGGTCCGGGCCGGGCCATAACCCCTCTGCTGGAGAATTTCATGCATAACCTGAGCAAAATCGCAGCGGCCGCGGCGGCCCTTCTCGCGTCATCCTACGCGGCCGCGCAGCCCGCGAAAGTCACCATCGGCTACGCCACCGCCTCCGATTTCATGGCGGTCTTCGTCGCGAAGGAAAAAGGCTTTTTCGCCAAAAACAATATTGATGCGGAGGTGACGCGCATTCCCATTGTCACCAACGTGCCGCCGGCGCTGATGTCCGGCTCGCTTCAAGTGGGCGCGGCCACCCTGCCCGGTTTTCTGCAGTCCCTTGACGGAGGGCTCGATATGATGCTCGTCGGCGGCGCCGCCCGGCACCTGCGGGCGCTCCCCACCATCAGCCTTGTGGCGCGCAAGGATGTGAAAATCGAAAAGCCGTCCGATCTCGAAGGCAAGAAAATCGGCGTCTCCGGCCTCAACAACATCATGGACATGTTTTTGCGCAAATGGATGCGCGACGCCGGCGCCGACGACAAAAAAATGATTTTGATCGAGGTCCAGATACCGCAGATTCCCGACATGATCCGCAACGGCACGCTCGACGCGGCCTCCGCCGTCGAGCCCATCCGCTCGGCTGTTGTCGGCAGCGGCGCCGGCTATATCGCGGCGGAATATTTCGGCGAGGTCAACCCGGACGCGCTGGTCAGCGGCTGGATCGCAACCGGCGATTACGTCCGCAAAAACCCCGATGTCATCAAGGGTTTCCGCGCGGCGGCCGATGAGGCCCTGGCTTATATCAACACCGGCGCGCCCGATCTCAAAGACATCGAGAAAAAATATCTCGGTTTCAATTCGCCGCGCTGGCCGAAATTCTCCAATGCGGCGGCAGCGGCTGATTTGCAGGTGTTCCTCGACATCGGCAAACAGCTCGGCACATACAAAACCGCGATCGATCCCGCGAAAGCCGTCTGGAAATAAACCCAATGGCCCCGCGCCCGCCGATCGAATCCCCGGACGCGCCGCCCGGCGGCTGCTCGCGCGCGCCGGAGTTCCATTCCCTCATCGCCGAGCGCGATGTGTTCGTCGCCATGCGCGACGGCGTCAGGATCGCCATCGATGTCTACCGTCCGCCATCGGTCGAAAAATTCCCGGCGCTGCTCGCATTCGCCATCTACAACAAAGACCTTCAGGGCCCCGATTACAGCGGCAGCCTGCCGCCGCAGCCCGCCTGGTCGCCCCTGTGGGCGGGCCCGCTGGAGGCCGGCGATACCCGCTTTCTGGTGTCGCGCGGCTACGTCCACGTCATCGGCATGCCGCGCGGCGTCGGCGCATCGGATGGCGGCGGCTCGCGCGAATTTGACAGCTACGATCTCATCGAATGGATAGCGGCCCAGCCGTGGTGCGACGGCAATGTCGGCATGGTGGGAATCTCCGGCTACGGCGCCGAGCAGTTTCACGCCGCCAAACAGCGCCCGCCGCATCTCAAAGCGATTTTCCCCTTTGACCCCCGCGGCGCCTACGGACCCTACGGCGGCTTTCGCGATGAGCATCCCGGCGGCGTGCTGCATCTTTTTCGCTATTTGATTTCGCATTTCTCCGCCTTCCATCAGGTCAAGGGCGCGCCCGGCGCTTTAACCCCCGAGCGCGATGCTTTGTGGCGCGCGGCGATGGCGAATGCCGATTACCGCGTTTATCCGCACGTCTTTAATGTGCTCGCCCAGAAGGGCCAGCATATGCCGGCGTTTTTCGATCTGCTGCTCGACCCCCATGACCGCGATGAATGGGTGGCGCAAAGCGAGGCGGATTTCGGCGGGATAGACATCCCCGTTTACACCGGCGCCGGCTGGTACGCCGGCTCCTACAAAACCCACCTCAACGGCGCGCAGAATTGGTTTGCCAATCTGGGCGGCCCCAAAAAGCTCATGTTCGCCGGCCCCGCGCATCTGGAGCGCCCGTTCCGGGCTTTCCATGGTGAAATCCTGCGCTGGTTCGATCATTGGCTGAAAGGCATCGACACCGGCGGCATGGACGGCCCGCCCGTCCGGTACTGGGTGATGGGCGCCAATGAATGGCGCTCCGGCGCGGACTGGCCGCTGCCGGAAACGCAATGGACGCCGCTCTATCTTGGCTCCTGGGAGCGGCTTTGCGCCGCCGCCCCGCAGGCGCAAAGCGCCGATGATTTCGCCGCGCCCGACACATTCTCGCAAATGCCGCCGACCCAGACCAAGACAATCCAGCGCCTGCGCTATGTCAGCGAGCCCTTCGCGCGCGACACGCTGATCGCCGGCCCGATGTCGCTGACGCTGCACGCCGCCATCGACAAAGCCGACACCAATTTCATCGTCATCGTCAGCGATCTCGGCCCCGACAGCGCGGTTCGCACCGCCCGGGAGGGCGAGCGCGATCTGGCGGCCATGCCGGAGCGCGAAATCAGCCGCGGCTGGCTGAAGGCCTCGCACCGCGCCCTTGACGCGGGCCGCTCCAAACCGGGCCGCCCGTGGCATCCGCTCACGCGCGCCGCCCGGCAAACCATCACGCCGGGCGAAATCCTCGAATACCAGATCGAAATCATGGCGGCGGCCAATCTGTTCCGCGCCGGGCACCGCTTGGCCCTCGATATCACGTCGCTCGATCTGCCCACCGGCGTCGGCGGCGCCACCAATGTCGAATATGTGCCCTATCATATTTGTTCGGCGGAAACGGTGACGCACACAATCCATCACGATCCCGCGCATCCCTCGCATCTGCTGCTGCCGGTGATACCCGATTAGGCCTCACGCGCGCGGCGGCAAAACCCGCGCCGCGTTGCCGCGCCAGATGCCTTTGAGCTCGGCGTCCGAAAACACCCCGCCGCTCTCCAGCGCGCTGACATGCTCGCCCGCTGTGCGGAACGGATAATCCGTGCCGAAGACAATCTGCGACACCGGAACAACCTGCCGGAGCGCGCCCATCGAAACCGGGTTGGCGGCCTGCGCCGTGTCATAGAAAAACCGCCCCGCGGCCGCGCGAAATCCGTCGGGAACAAGGGCGCGCGATGCCGGATGCGCGCTCATCCCATCGAAGCGCTCAATGAGGAATGGCATCGTGCCGCCCGCATGGCTCCAGATCATCGTCACATCGGGAAAGCGCCGCGCCGCGCCGCCGAACACATAATTGGCGATGGCCCGCGTCGTGTCGGTGCCGTACTCAATCGCCGGGTCCGGCACCGCCGCCAGCACATTGGCGCAGCAATCGGGGGACGTCGGGTGGACGTAGACAACCGCCTTGCGCCGGTTCAATTCGGCAAAAACCGGATCAAACGAGGCATCGCCCAGCCATTTGTCCCCATAGCTTGTCAGCAGCCCGATGCCCTCGGACTTCTGCTGATCGAGCCCGTATTCCATCTCGCGCAGCGAGCCCTCGATATCCGGCAGCGGCAGCGCGGTGAAACAGCCAAAACGCCCTTTGTGTTTCGCCGCCAGCCCCGCCGCATAATCATTGACGCCGCGCGCGAGGCGCCGGCCCTGCGCCGCATCGCCGAACCACACGCCCGGCGTCGTGATCGACAGGATCGCCAGCGAGACTTCAGCCTTGTCCATATCTTCAAGATGTTTTTGCGGCGACCAGGTCAGCGTCGGCCCCTTTAGATGGTCCGTGCCCGCGAGGTCCTGAATATATTGCGGCGGTGTCAGATGCGCGTGCACATCGACAATCCCCCGATGCGGCCGCCCCGCGCCGCCGCCGGAGAAAAACAACCCGCAATGCGGGCAGCCGCCTGGCAACGCGGTCCGCCCGCGTGATTCCCTGATGTCCATGCCGCCCTCCCTTGCCGCTTCGCCGAATATGCCGCGCGGCGCCCATTCCGGCAAATCCGCCGGCAGGCCGGCGAAGGCTTGCCCCCGCAGGCTTGCCCCCCAAGGCTTGCCCCCGAAGGCTTGCCCCCGCACGCCCGCATCGGATAGAGCAACCCCGGCATCCCCGCATCCCGCCGCGCGCGCGGAAAAAAATAATCGGAACCATCATGGGCTTTAAATGCGGCATCGTCGGCCTGCCGAACGTCGGCAAATCGACCCTATTCAACGCCCTGACCCAGACAGCGGCGGCGCAGGCGGCCAATTACCCCTTCTGCACAATTGAGCCGAATGTCGGCGATGTCGCCGTGCCCGATCCGCGCCTCGATATTCTCAGCGCCATCGCCGGCTCGAAGCAGATAATCCCGACGCGTCTCACCTTCGTCGATATCGCCGGCCTCGTGCGCGGCGCTTCGAAGGGCGAGGGCCTCGGCAATCAGTTTCTCGCCAACATCCGGGAGTGTGACGCCATCGCTCATGTTGTGCGCTGTTTTGAGGACGGCGATATCACCCATGTCGAGGGCAAGATCGACCCCGCCAGCGATATCGAAATCATCGAGACCGAACTGATGCTCGCCGATCTCGAAAGCCTGGAGAAGCGCGTTCCCGCCCTCGAAAAGCGCGCCAAACAGGCGGACAAAGAAGCCAAAGAACAGCTCGATCTCATGCAGCGCGCGCTCGTTCTGCTGCGCGAGGGCAAGCCGGCGCGCCTCGCCAAAATCAGCGCCGACGAGAGGAAGCCGTTCGCGGCCCTCGGCCTGCTGTCATCAAAGCCGGTGCTCTTTGTCTGCAACGTTGAAGAGGCCTGCGCCGACAAAGGCAATGCTTTCTCGCAAAAGGCGGGTGAAATCGCCGCCGGCGAGGGCGCCGCGGCGGTTGTTGTTTCGGCGAAAATCGAAAGCGAAATCGCGGTCATGCCGCTGGCCGAGCAGAAGGACTATCTTGACGCCGTCGGCCTTGTGGAGCCCGGCCTCAACCGCGTGATACGCGCGGGCTACGAATTGCTGCATCTCGTCACCTATTTCACCGTCGGCCCCAAGGAGGCGCGCGCCTGGACGATAGAACAGGGCACCCGCGGCCCGGCGGCCGCCGGCGTCATCCACACGGATTTCGAAAAAGGCTTCATCCGCGCGGAAACCATCGCCTACGCCGATTACGTCCAGGGCAAAGGCGAGGCAGGCGCGCGCGAAGCGGGTAAATTCCGGCTCGAAGGCAAAGACTATGTGGTGCAGGACGGCGACGTGCTGCATTTCAGGTTTGCGAACTGAGCGGAGGCTTTTCGCTCCCGCCAAAAAACCGCCGCGAAACTCGGAGGCACTGAAAAAGCCGCCTGCCCGCCGCTCCCGCTCACCATCCCTACCGCCGCCGGAACCTCGCCCACACCCCCGGCGGCCTCGGCAGCGCCGCCGCTTTGCGCCTCGCCTGATCGTCCTCCCAGCTTTGCGTGCGCCGCTCCAGTTCCGCATTGAGCTCGACACCCATCAAAATCACGAGGGCGGAAATCCACAGCCACGTCATCAATCCCGCTATCGCCGCCAGGGAGCCATAGGTTGCGGTGAGATTGGCGATGTGGCCGACGTAGTAGGAAAACACCATCGACACCGCCAGCCACATCAGCGCGCCCAGCGTCGAGCCCCACAGACTCCAGCGCGAGCGCGAAGCCGCCCGGCTTGGCCCGTAGCGGTTGAGCAGAATCAGAAACGCCACGGTGATGGCGAACAGCGCCGGCCAGCGCAGCAAATCAAGGACCGCTAAAATCCCGCCGCGCCAGCTCACCGCGGCCAGAGCGGCGGGAACCGCCACCAAAAACAAAAATGTCGCGAGGAAAATCGCCAGCGCGCCGGATGTGAACAGCAGCGAGCGCAGGTTCAACGCGAAAAAGCCGCGCTTCTCATCCTCGTTATAAATGATGTTCATCGCGTCAAACATCGATTTCATGCCGGCGTTGGCGCTCCAAACGGAAATTGCGATGCTGACTAAAATGAACAGCGTGAGATCTTGCCGTCCGCCGGCGGCCACAAGTTCCGCCTGGCCGCGCATGAGTTCGGCGCCGCCCGGCGGCAGGATGAAGGCCATCCCGGTGACCGCGTCCGCCACTGTTCGCGGATCGCCGAACAGGCTCCACACCGCCACCAGCGCCGATAGCGCCGGGAAAATCGCCAGCATGGTGAAAAACGCGACGCCCGCCGCCACCAGAAACAGCCGGTCGCGCGCGGTCTCCTCCCAGATTTTCACCGCCACCTCGCGCCAGCCCACAAGCGACAGCAAATGCGGTTTTTCCGCCAAATGCAGGCGCCCCGGCTCCAGTGACGGCGGCGGCGGCACCGGCTTCATCGCGCCGCCGGGCCCGAAACGGCGCGCCAGCGAAGCGGCTTTATTGCGAATGGATGTCAGCAAAAGGGGTCCTAAAGGTAAGAAGGCTGGCGGGGTTGCCAGCATGATGGCCCGCGCGCGCCGGCGCAACCTTATCCCCGATCGACACCTTATCCCCAATCGACCCCTCGGGCGCATTATGCTACCCCGCAGCGCCAACCGGGACGACGCCATGACCCTCGCATTTGAAGATTTTCACGCCGGCCAGACCTTCACTTTCGGCGCCTCCCCGGTAACCGCTGAAGCCATCGTCGAATTCGCCCGCCAATTCGATCCCCAGCCCTTTCATCTCGATGCGGAGGCGGCGAAACGCTCCCTGCTCGGCGGGCTCAGCGCTTCTGGCTGGCACACCTGCGCGATGATGATGCGGATGCTCTATGATGGTTTTTTGTGCAACACGACCGGCTCCGGCGCGCCGGGGATCGACGAGGTCCGCTGGCTGAAGCCCGTGCGCCCCGGCATGACCTTGGGCATGCGCGTGACCATGGCCTCGCTGCGCGTCTCGAAAACGAGGCCGGACCTCGGTTTCGTCTCCATGGACGGTGTGGTCCATGACGCGGCCGGCGATGCCGTCATGACCTCGCGCCACACCAATATGTTCGCGCGCCGCAATCCCGCCGCGCCCATTCCCGCCCCTCAGGGCGCCGCGCTGGAGCGAAAAGCCGCCGCGCCCGAACCCGTTGAGCTCCGGGACGGGCCCGCCGCACTGACCCGCTTTTCGGCTTATTACGAGGACGCGCTGATCGGCGCGACCCTGCCGCTGGGATCCCACCCATTCACGCGGGAGGAGACAACAGGTTTCGCCCGCCTCTATGATCCCCAGCCCTTTCACCTCGACGATGCGGCGGCGGCGGCCACTCATTTCGGCAGGCTGTCGGCTTCGGGCTGGCACACGGCGGCTGTATGCATGCGCCTCACCGTTGAAACGCGCGACCGCATCCGCGCGCAAAGCGCCGCGCCTGGCGACGCCGCCGCGC
>JANYFM010000368.1 GCA_025362655.1 Hyphomicrobiales bacterium
CGTGAAGCATCTGCGGCTGGTGATCGGCAATTCGATGGGGGGCATGCAGGCGTGGATATGGGGCGCGCGGTATCCGGCGTTCATGGACGCGCTCGCGCCCATGGCCTCGCAGCCCTCGCCGATGGCCGGGCGCAATTGGATGATGCGGCGCCTGCTGACCGAAGCGATCCGCCGGGACCCCGACTGGAACAATGGCGATTACGTCAAACAGCCGCAGGCGTTCCGGCCGGCCCTCGCCATGTTTGGCATCGCCACGAC
The DNA here is from genome assembly GCA_025362655.1 of Hyphomicrobiales bacterium. Taxonomy (GTDB): domain Bacteria; phylum Pseudomonadota; class Alphaproteobacteria; order Rhizobiales; family Beijerinckiaceae; genus Terripilifer. The sequence goes on from JANYFM010000368.1 coordinate 259, forward strand.
AGGCGGATCGCAGGCTTGGCACAGGCTGGCGCCGGACCGCGCGGCCGCGGACAAAATCGTCACGGCGCGGCTTGATGCGCCCGTAGCCGCCGATGCCAATGATTTTCTCTACCAATGGGACGCCTCGCGCGACTACGATCCATCGCCCGGCCTCGGCAAAGTCGAGGCGCGCGTGCTGGCGATAAATTCGGCGGATGACGAGCGCAATCCGCCGGAGCTCGGCATCATGGAGCGCGAAATGATGAAGTTGAAAAACGGCGCGGTTTATATCATTCCCGCCAGCGCGGAAACGCGCGGCCACGGCACGACGGGCATGGCGAAGTTTTGGAAGGAAAAGCTCCGCGACTGGCTGGACGCCGCGCCGCGCGCGGGGAAACCCTGACAAAGCCGCGCCGCCATTCATACCAAGGGCTCTATGAATTGACCTGTGGTCAATCCATAGAGTTCCGCGCGTCAGCCGATACTTGTTCAATGACCGCGCGCGTTCGCGCTTGCCAAAGGCCATGAGGCAAAGCTCATGCTCTTTGGTATCACTCAAGCCCGAGCGGCGCGCGCCATTCCGTGCCCATGTTGTCGTCGGTGACGGGTCGTTTGCCGCCGGCGCGTTTCAGCACGCCGCCGCAGGGCTCCATGGCGCCATCCAAACCGCCGCCGGACTTCCAGCCGGCTTCGAGTCCCATGATTTCGTCGAACTTTTCGCGATGGTCCGGCTTTGACAAATCAATCACCCTGGCGCCGTCGATCCGGTAATCCAGCAAAACAGCGCGCCAGCGGGCGAAATCAACAGGCATCGGCGCGCCTGCCAGCGCCATGTGATTGGTGAAGCGCAAGCCATCGGGCGCGAAGGCGCAGCCCGTCGCCTGCACCCTGGCGGACATCGTGCTGTTGTAGAAATGCACGCCGCCGGGAAGCAGATGCTCTGCGACAAGGCGCAGGAATTCCGCCGATAACAGGTTCGTGCTGTTGGCGCGGTAGTGGTAGGTTGTGTTGACGACAATCATGTCGAATTTTTCCTCCGCGTGGGCGCGCAGCCAGCGCCGCCCGTCATCGTCGATAAATTCGATTTTCGGGTCGCCGCGCAGGCTGGCGGTTGGCGCGTGGCGGAAGGCAAGCTCGGCGTAACCGGGATTGATCTCAATCACTTTCAGGGATTCGACCTGGGGATGGCTGGCGATGACACGCGCCCAGGAGCCGCTGGCAAGGCCGATCATCAGCACGCGTTTTGGCGCGGCATGAAACAGGCTCAGGGCGAAAGGGCGCAGAATTCCGTTGGTGTCATTAACGAGGTCGGTGCTAAAGCGGCCGTCGTACATTCCATTGCCATAAAGCGTTCCGTCGGCGGTCACCGCGATAATGCCGCTGCGGTTTTCGACGACTTCTGTGACGGCATGCGCGGCGGCGGCGTCCTCGCGCTGCAAAAGCCTGTCATAAATGCCGGCCGAGAGGCCCGGCAGCGCCGCGCAGGCAGCCAGCGCAAATATGCCGGCGCACGCCATGCGCGCATCGCGCCAGCCGGCCCGCGCGGCAATCGCGAAGACGCCGGCGGCGGCGAGCGAAATCAAGCCCAGAACCTGCGCGATTCCAGCAAGGCCCAGCGCGTCCATCAGGATGAAACCCGTCAAAATGCCGCCGCAGGCGGAGCCCGCGATATTGGCGGCATAAAGCCACGAGACGCCGGCGCCGGCGTCCTCATCCGCGGCGACGCCGCGTTCGGCGAGAAAGGGCAGCAGCAGGCCCCAGGCCCTCGCCACAACAAAAGCGCCTGCCAGCGTCACGCCCAAAACCACCGGCCGGGAGGCGCCCAGCCAGTTCAGGACCGGCAGAAAGGCAAAACCGGCGATGACGGCAAGCGCCAGTTCATCGCGGATGCGCCGGGCTTGCGCGGCGGGCGCCAGCGCGTGCATGTCCCCCGCCGCGCGCGAGCCCGAGGCTATGCCCACAAGGAAGCAGCCCAGCGTCAGCGCGAAGGCATTGGCAAGGCCGCCGCTGGCAAACGACATCACCCGCACGAAAAAGATTTCGTGCGACAGCGAAACAAAACCGCCCATCGCGCCCAGCGCCAGGATGATTCCAAAGCGCATCGGCCGGGCCGCGTCGGGATGCGCGGCCTTGTGCTTAATTTTAACCGAAGCCTCCGCGCCCGGCCCGCCCTCGCGGTGAAGGCGCAGCGCGAAAACGGCGACGCCCGCATTAATCGCGGCCGCAAGCCAAACGGAACCGGTCATGCCGAGGAAAGGGAAAATCGCCAGCGCGCCGGCGAGGCACGCCGCCGCCGCCCCGATAGTATTGATAAAATAGAGCTGGCCGACAGCATGGCCCGTGAGCCCCGACACACGCGCCGCATGGGCAACCAGCACCGGCAGCGTCGCGCCCATCAGCAGGGTGGGAACCAGCACGAGAGCCAGCGCCACGAGGGCCGTCACCGCCAAGGGCGCGCCCACCGCGAGGGAGCCCGCCGCATCGAAGACCGGCAGGGAGAACAGGCCGAAAACGCCGGTGGCGGTTTCGATCAGAGCCAGCAGCAGAACCGCGCGCCCGCCGATGCGTTTGGACAAAACGCCGCCCGCGAGGCTGCCAAGCCCAAGCCCGACCATGAAAGCTGTGACGACGACGGTCACGGCCTCGATGTTGACGCCAAGGATGCGAAACAGCGAGCGCTGCCAGACAAGCTGATACAACAGCGCCGCGAAACCCGAGAAGAAAAAGAGTATCGCGAGCCGGCGCGCCTGCGTGAGAGGCAGGCCGCGCGCGCTTGTGCGGACCGCCGGCTGGATTTGCGTGATTTCGGACATTGCTGCGGCCTGCGAATCCATTGCGGCGAAGGCCCGACCTTCCACCCGGCGCCGTCAACATCGCGTTAAGAAAGGCGGCGCCCGCGGGTTTCATACCGTTCTGGACAGGCGGGCGGCCCGCCTCTAAGCTCGTACTTTCTGGGCAGGGAAACGTCCGCCATGAAAGCGTTCGGTTGCGTTGTGTCAGCGGCCTGTTTGGCGTTCGCCGGATGCGCCGCCACCTCGGTTGATACCGCCACTCCCGTCGCAGCGCTGCCCTCTCTGCGGGCGCCGCCGGGGGCTTTCCCGGTCGGGAAACTGGTTGGAAGCTGGGGCGTCGCCTCGTTTCGCGAGGAAAAAGACCGGACCCGCACGGAGGCCCAGGCGCGCTCCTTTTGCAACCGCCCCTATGTCATCACCAAAGGCCCCACCGATGGCGTGATGATGCATGTCGCCGACGACACGACACCCCATGAACTCACGCTCAAGGGCGCGCCCGGCGGCAAGACCTATTTGGGATTTGACGCGCCGCCCGGCGATGAACAGGACCGCGAGATAGTGTCCATCACCGATTCGATGTTTGTGACGCGCTACATCAGCCCGGAGATCCACACGCGCTACGGGACGTTCGTTTATATTCGCTGTTCGGCCGGCCGCGGCTGACAGCGGCGGCATTTTCGGAGTTGTCATGCGTCGCATTCCCTTGCTTTCCCTGACGGCCGCCTGCCTGACCGGCGCGGCCCTGTGTGCCGCGCTGCCGGCGGCTCGGGCGCTGGCGCAAACGGCCCCGGCCGCTTCGATGCGCGAGACGATGAATATCGGCGAGGAGCCCGGACGCATCTCCACGGCGGAGATCGTCATCGAGGACGGGCCCTACCGCCGCCAGCTGGTGTACTTCCGCAGCAGCGAGCCGGCGGGCACGATCGTGATCCACACATCCGAGCGCT
>JANYFM010000378.1 GCA_025362655.1 Hyphomicrobiales bacterium
GCAGGGCGGCCAGCAGGCGGCGGGCGAGCTGCTCGCTGTCGTGCAGGCTCTTGACGTTGGGCTGGAGGATGGCGAATTCATCGCCGCCAAAGCGCGCAACGGTATCGGTCGCGCGCACGGTCTCCTGCATGCGCTTGGCGACAGCGACAATCACGCGGTCGCCGGCGTCATGGCCGAAACTGTCGTTGATCTCTTTGAAACGGTCGAGATCGATGTAGAACAATCCAAGCGAAGTGCCCTCGCGGGCGGCGCGCTCCAGTTCCGTGTCGAGAATGTCGGAGAACAGGAGGCGGTTGGGCAGGCCCGAGAGCAGATCGTGGCCGGCGAGGCGTTTGGCGTCGGATTCGCTGTCGGCAAGCCCCGTGGTCGTGCGCCATGCCAGCAGGCCCGCGAACAGCGCGGCGAAGCTGACCAGCATGGAGCCAATCTGGCCGACGAGGCGGTCGCCGGGACGGTCGGCGCGCCATTCCAGCCATGCGGCGGAATTCTCACCGGCAATGGCAACGCTGGCCAGCGATGGATCACCGCTTGGGCTCGAGACGACGCCAAGGGCTCCGATGCCGGCGGTCAAAGCGACCCGGTTCAGAAAGTCCTGATCGAGGCGGCGCAGCCCGACGAGCGCCAGCGCGCGTTCGCTCCCCTGCAAAGCGGCGGCCGGGTCGGTTAGGCGCAGGATCGAGGCGGCAAAGCCGCTGTCGCGTTCAACGATGTAGCCCTCGGCGGTCTCGGCCGGTGTCTGGCTCTCCAGCGCGACGCTTGCGCCGGGTTCATCCAGCGCGCCCCGCAGCAGCGGGCGCGGGTCGCTGCGCAGCGCGTCCACCGCGCTTTTCAGCAGCGGCGCGAAGGGCGCCCAGGCGTCGCCGCGGCCAAATTGCGGCAGGCCGGCCATGGCGGCGTTCTTGTTGATGTCGATGAGGAAAATGTGGGTGAAACTATTGGACCCGAGGGAATCCGGCCATAGCCCCGCGCGGGGCGCTTCGCGCGCGAGGCGTTTCAATTCAATGGTTTGCCTGCCCAGTTCCTGGGCGGCGGCGGCCTGCAAAGCGCGCCCGTCTTCGGTGTCAGCGGCGTCATTGTGGCGGGTGCGGCCCCACGCGAGAACCAGCACCATCGTGACAAGGGTCACCGATGTCACCAGTGAAATCGTCATCAGGCTCTTGGCCGAACCTATGCCCTTGCGACGATTGATGTCTTTTGAAAGCATAACGCGCCCCGATTAACTTCGACATTCTAAGCAGCGGAAGTTAACAGCGCGTGAGAAAATGAGTTTTCAACTCCAAGTCTTGCCCTTGGGGCAGGCGCGGAAAACGCGGGCCTTGGCGGCGCATGCCCGCAGGCGCTGTCCCCGCCGCCCCGGCGGCGCTCAAATCAGCTTCAGGCCGCGCAGGCTGGCATGGCCTTGGCGTCCCACGATGATGTGATCATGAACGGATACACCCAGCGGCTGGGCCATGGCGATAATGTCGAGGGTCATTTTCACATCCGCCGTCGATGGCGATGGGTCTCCCGAGGGATGGTTATGGACAAGGATCACGGCCGTGGCGCTGACTTCCAGCGCGCGGCGGACCACTTCGCGGGGATAGACCGGGGTATGGTCCACAGTGCCGGACCCCTGAACCTCGTCGGCAATAAGGCAATTGCGCTTGTCGAGGAACAAAATCCGGAATTCCTCGCGTTCCGCAAAAGCCATGGCGGCGCGGCAATATTCGATGACGTCTTTCCACGAGCTGAGCGGCGTGCGTTTGGCGACCGCGCCCCGCGCCAGGCGCCGGCCGGCGGCTTCAACGATTTTGAGATCGGAGGCGGTGTTGTCTCCGACACCGCCAATTTCGAGGAGCCGCGAGCGTTTCGCGCCCAGCACTTCGGCAAACGAGCCGAATTTGGCGATCAGGGCCTTGGCGAGAGGCTTCACGTCGCGGCGGGGAATGGAGCGGAACAGGATCAGTTCCAGCAGTTCGTAATCGGAGACGGCTGTGTCGCCAGCCTCCAGAAAGCGGTCCCGCAGGCGGTCTCGGTGCCCGGTATGATGGGGCTCGGCCGCGTCAGCGCCGGGTTTGACCGCCGTTTTTCCAGTCATGGCGCGGATGCGGTTTGGCGGGGCGGCTTGTCCAAGCCTTTGGGCGACAGGGTGAATATTTCCACTCCTGTCTGAGTGACTCCGACCGTATGTTCAAATTGCGCCGACAGGGAGCGGTCGCGCGTCACCGCCGTCCAGCCGTCGCTGAGAATTTTGACCTGGGGCCGCCCGAGATTGATCATCGGCTCGATGGTGAAAAGCATGCCCGCCCGCAGCGGGATGCCCTCGCCGCGTTTTCCGTAATGCAGAATATTGGGCTCATCGTGGAACAATTGGCCAAGGCCGTGGCCGCAGAAATCGCGCACCACCGAGCAGCGCTCGCGTTCCGCATACTGCTGAATGGCGGCCCCGATGCCGCCCGTCGTCCCGCCCGGTTTTATGGCGGCGATACCCAGCATCAGCGCTTCATAGGTGACCTCCACCAGGCGCTCGGCGCGGCGGGGCACGTCGCCGATGAGGTACATGCGGCTGGAATCGCCGTGCCAGCCGTCCACAATCAGCGTCACATCGATGTTGACGATATCGCCGGAGCGCAGAGGCTTATCATCGGGAATGCCGTGGCAGACAACGTGATTGATCGAGGTGCAGATGGATTTGCGGTAGCCGCGATAGCCCAGCGGCGCGGGATAAGCGCGGTGATCCATTGCGAAATCAAAGGCAATCCGATCAAGCGCCTCGGTCGTCACGCCAGGCCGGGCATGTTCAACGAGCAGGTCGAGGGCCTGCGCGGCGAGTTGTCCAGCTTTGCGCATGGCGGTGAAAGCTTCGGGACCGTGCAGCTTGATTTGGCCGGTTTTACGGCCAATCGCGAGGTTCGCGTCGATGAAAGTCATAGGGGCCCGGGACGGTGAAAGTGAGTTGGCTCCGATATGTATGCGATCAGCGCGGCGAAGCAAGCGCGGCCTGCGCGGATTGGGCTGAACGCCGTCCACGGCCAAAACGCGGCGCCGCTGGCCTCCTGCGTTTGACGCGTGGTAAAAGCCGCCGCCGCGCGGGCCGCCGGCGTTTAAAACGGAAATCGCGTGCCGACTCCCATCGCCAATGATCTCGCCGCCTTCGGGCGATACGCGCCGCGGGGCTGGGTCGCCGGTATTCTGGCGGCGACGCGGCGCTGTTCAGCGGGCTGGGCGGGCAAGCGGCGGGCATTTTTTCTGCGCGGCCTCGCGGTGCGCTCGCTCGCCGGCGAGCCTTTGGATGTCGAGGCGCTGGGCGCGCGGATGCGGCTGTACCCCTATCACAACGTCTGCGAGAAACGCATTCTGTTCACGCCTCAGTATTTTGATCCCGCCGAACGTGCCCTGCTCGCCGCGCGCATCCGGCCGGGCTTCGTTTTCCTCGATATCGGCGCGAATATCGGCGGCTATACGTTGTTTGCCGCCGCTTTGGCCGGGCCGCGCGCGCGCATTTTGGCGATTGAGCCGCAGCCGGAGATATTTGAGCGGCTTGTCTATAACATCCGCCAGAATCCGTTCTCCAACGTCAAAGCGCTCAATTGCGCTGTCGCGGACCGCGACGGCGAGATCACGCTTTTTGTGACGCCGCGCAACCGCGGGGAAACCTCGATGCGCATCGTCAATTCGGATGCGGGGGGCGTTGAGATGCGCGCTCCCGCGCAAACCCTCGCCTCCATCGTCGCCAATGAGGGGCTGGAGCGGATCGACGCGATGAAACTCGACGTGGAGGGCGCGGAGGATCTCATTCTGGAGCCGTATTTCAAATCGGCGCCGCGCGGGCTCTGGCCGGCGCTGCTGCTGATGGAATTCTCGCATGGCAGATGGGCGGCGGATTTGCCGCGCATCCTCGCCGATTGCGGCTACCGCGAGGTGCTGCGCACGCGCCAGAATGTCGCTTACGAACTGGCGGAAACCTGATTTTCACACGAGCAGGGGCACGCGGCGCGCGGGCACAATGGCCCGCGGCGTGACGTGGCAGCAGAGCGCGATGGCTTCAACGCCGGCGCGTTTTGCCTTGGCGAATGCCTTGGCATAAGCGGGATCGAGATCGGCGGCCAGTTGGAAGCGATCCGCCTCCATTTGAATCAGATACACCATGACGGCGCGATGGCCCGCGGCAACCATGTTCGAGAGTTCGGCGAGGTGCTTGGCGCCGCGCGCGGTGACGCAGTCGGGAAATTCGGCGAGGCCGGGCGCGCGCATCAGGTGGACGTTTTTCACCTCGACGTAACAGTCGGGCAACCCTTCGCCCTCAAGCAGAATATCGACGCGGCTGTTGACGCCGTATTTCACCTCGCTCCGCATGGATGGGTACGCCGAAAACTCAGCAAAAAAGCCGGCGCGGATCGCGTCCATGACCAGACGGTTTGGCAGCGCGGTGTTGATGCCCGCGCATTGCGGCCCCGCGCCGAAATCCGCCTCGACGATTTCCCAGGAATATTTCAATTTGCGGGCGGGATTGTTCGAAATCGACAGCCAAACGCGGTTGCCGGGAGCGGTCAGTCCCAGCATCGCTCCGGGGTTGGCGCAATGGGCGGTGACGGTCTCTCCCGAATCAAGCGTCACATCCGCCAGAAAGCGTTTGTAACGTTGGATCAGGCGGCCGGAGCGGAGCGGCGGGTCAAATGGCATGCGGTCAGGGTGCGCGGCACGCGTGTATTCGTCAATGCGCATCCCTCAACGCGCTTGCGAAGCGTGCTTATTCCTGCGAGCCTGCGGCATATTTTGGGAGGATGACATGCAGCAGCGACACCTTTGCGCTTTGGCCGCCGCGGCCTGCTTCGCCGCGTCCGCGCCCGCCGCCGCGCGGATCGTAAGGCTTGAAATCGCCAAAACGGAGCCGGCATTCGGCGGCAGGAGTTTTGGCGCGGCGGGAGCCTATGAGCGCGTCACCGGCAAAGCCTTTGGCGAGGTTGATCCCGCGCTGCCGGCCAATGCCATCATCCAGGATATAGGCCTCGCGCCAAAGAACGCCCGCGGCATGGTCGAATATTCGACGGATATCGATATTCTGCGCCCCGCCGACCGCTCGAAATCAAATGGAATTTTGTTTTTCAACATTCTCAACCGCGGCAACAAGGGCGGGCTCTCGCTGTTCAATGCCGACATGTCCGGCGGGCTCGCCGGCGGCAACGGGCTGACGGACGCGGGCGATGGTTTCATGCAGGCGCAGGGCTATACGATGGTATGGTTCGGCTGGCAGGCGGATGTGCTGGCGGGCGGCGGGCGGATGACGCTGAGCGTGCCGGTCGCGCGGGGGCCGGGCGGCGAGCCCATCACCGGCATCGTGCGCTCGGAACTGACCACCGCGCGCGAGACGCTTACCGCCGCTCCCGTGACCACACTCAATCTGTCGAGCGGCTGGTTCACGGCGATGGCGACCTCGGCTTATCCAACGGCCGGCATGGACAATCGCGCGGCGTCCGCCGATGGGTTTCTGCCGAGCCTCACCGTGCGCGGCAAGGAGCAAGAGCCGCGGGTCGCCATCGCCAACAGCGAATGGTCGTTCGGCGCCTGCCCCCAGGGCGGTGCGGCGGCGCCGAATGAAACGCAGATTTGTTATCCCGCCGGTTTTCGCGCGGGGCGGATATACGAGCTGACTTACCGCGCCAAAGACCCGCTGGTGCTGGGACTGGGCTTTGCCGCGACGCGCGATCTCGGGGTGTTTCTCAAGAGCGCCGGGAGCGACAGCGCGGGGAATGCCAATCCGGTTTATGTTCCCGGCGCGCGGGCCATCGTGATGGGCTCCTCGCAGAGCGGGCGTTTTGTGCGGTCTTTTATTCATCTCGGGTTTAACCGCGATGAGACCGGCGCCATCGCTTTTGAGGGGGCGCTGCCGCATATCGGGGGCGGTCTGATTCCTGTGAATGTGCGCTTCGGCCAGCCGGGCCGCGCGGCGGGCACGGAGCAGGTGGACCGCGCGTTTCCCGGCACGGAATTTCCCTTCGCATATGGGCGCGTCGCCGATCCGCTCACCGGGCGCGCCGCGGGCATTCTTGATCGCTGCGAAGCGACCAATTCCTGCCCGCGCATTGTCCATGCCGCCACAGCGCTCGAAATGTGGGAATTGCGCCAGTCCCTTGGATTCACCGATCCGCTGGGGTTGGCCGATCTGCCGGAGCCGGCGAATGTGCGCAGCTATATTTTGTCATCGACCCAGCACGGCGCGGCGGCGCTGCCGCTGGCCACGGCGGCGCCCTTCGGCGCTTGCCAGCAGCAGCCCAATCCCAATCCGCACACGTGGACAATGCGGGCGCTGCTCGACGGGCTGACGCGGTGGGTGAAAGACGGCGCCGAGCCGCCCCCCAGCGCGCGGCCGACCATAGCGGCGGGAACGCTGGTTGCCGCTGACCAGGTTCGTTTTCCGCCGATCCCGGCGAATGCCTATGGCAATGTGCCGCGCCCCGCTGTGAAGTTCACCGGCCTTCACAATGCGCTTCATGCGGCGGATTTCGGCGAGGATTACCGCGCGGAGGACACATCCGGCCTCGTCGCCGGGCGGGCTCCAAGGCTCAGCGCGGCGCGTTATGGCAATCTCGTCGCGCAGGTGGATGCCGACGGCAATGATCTCGACGGAATCCGCAATGTCTATGTGCAGGCGCCCATCGGCACTTATACAGGCTGGAATTTGTTTAACCGGTCTTTTTTTGAGGACGGGTTCTGCACGCTGCAGGGCAGTTTCATTCCCTTCGCCCGCACAAAACAGGAGCGCCTCGACGCCGGCGATCCCCGGCTGTCGATTGAAGAGCGCTATCCGACCCCCGCTGTATACGCGGAGGCGGTGCGCATTGCCGCCGCCGATCTCGTCGCGCGCCGCTTTTTGCTGGCGCAGGACGCGCAGCGTCTAGTAAATGAGGCTGCCGGCGGGGGCATTCGACTCGCGCCGTGAAC
>JANYFM010000034.1 GCA_025362655.1 Hyphomicrobiales bacterium
CTCGAAGCGGCAATAGCGACAAGAACAGCGACTTTCCCAGCAAGTTCGTCCACCAGCGCGCCTAGAACCTGTAGCGAAGCGTAAGTGTCGTTCGGGAGTGGCATTGTCGGCTCCTATCATTCGGAGCCTAACGATAACCGATTCGACTTGGTTCGCAAACTACATAATCGCCGACCTGTGGTCAGTGAATTGACCTATGGTCAATCCATAGAGTTCCGCGCGTTCGCGCTTGCCAAAGGTCATGAGTCAAAGCTCATGCCCTTTGGTATAAATCAGGCGCGATAGGCTCTGGCCATCGGCGGCGATACCGTGTATCAGCCGCGCTTCAAATTCAGCGCGCCGCCCTTTTGGGCCGGCCCCGCCCGCATCCGGAGTTTAAAATGGCCGTTCCCAGACGTAAAACCTCGCCCATGAAGCGCGGATTCCGCCGTTCGCATGACGCGCTGGCCGCCCCGACCTATGTGGAAGACAAGGATTCCGGCGAGCTGCGCCGCCCTCACCATGTCGATCTCAAGACCGGCATGTACAAAGGCAAGCAGGTCCTGACGATGAAGAAGCAGGAAGACTAAGAGCGCCCCGGCGCGTTAAAACGCCAGACGCCCGTCGCCTTGAAATCCGCATCCTCCAGTGAGCGCATCACGGGAACGCTGTATTCGATGACCCGCGTCAGCCGCGCGCGCGCCAGATAAGCGCGTCCGGGATCGCCGATCAGCACCAGCGCGCCCCGGGCCGCCAAGCCTTCCAGCCAGCCGGTCAGATGCGCCGCCATATCCATTTCGTAGGATATGTCGCCAGCGAGGACCACGTCCCAGCCCTCGTCCACGCCAACGAGGTCTCTGGCCCGGGCCGCCACGCTGACATCATTGCCCCGCGCGTTGAGCCCAATCGCCGCAATGGCAAAATCGTCGATCTCGCTCGCCTCAACGCTGGCCGCCCCCGAAAGCGCCGCCGCGATCGCGGCAAGGCCTGATCCCGAGGCGGCATCCAGCACCAGCTTGCCCGCAACGAGGCCAGGATTGTCGAGCACATAGCGCGCCAGCGCCTGCCCGCCGGCCCAGGCGAAAGCCCAAAACGGCGGCGGCATGCCGATCCGCCCAAGCTCATCCTCGGTCTTTTGCCAAAGCTCCGTGGCCTCATCGGCCATAAACAGCGAAATTTCCGGCGCATGGGGCACTGCGAGCCAGCGCGTGTGTTCGCGGATGAAAGCCCCGCGATCCCGGATTTGCGTCACGCCGCGAGCCAGGGCCGCGCCCAGGCGAGGCCCTCAAGCGTGGCGCCGCGCGGATTGTATTCAGCGCCGACGAAGCCCGGCCAGCCGCGCGCGGCAAGCGCCTCGAATACAGCGGTAAAAGCCACCTCGCCCTCATCGGGCTCATGCCGCCCCGGCACGGAGGCGATCTGCGCGTGGCCGATAAAAGGCCAGTGGCGTTCGAGGCGGCGGAGCAGGTCGCCCTCCATGATCTGAATGTGATAAACATCGAACAGCAGTTTAACGTTCGCGCAGCCAAGCTCCGCCAGAAGTTCAACCACCTCGTCGGATCGCGAGATGAAATAGCCGGGACGGTCGCGGGCGTTCAACGGCTCGATCACAAGGGTCACGCCCGCGCCGCGCGCGAGGCCGGAGGCCCAGGTCAAATTCTCCAGCCAGACCGCCTTGGCGGCGGCGCGCTCCCCGAGGGGCGGCGCGCCGGACATGCAGTGAAGGGTTTCCACTTCCAGCCTGCGTCCATAATCCAGCGCCAGCTCAAAACCGGCGCGGAAATCCGCTTGGCGCCCTGGCATCGCCGCCAGCCCGAACGTGTCGCCGGCCGGCGTGTTGATTCCATTCATGACGAGGCGGTGATCGGCCAGCCGCGCGGCGATCTCAGCGGCCGGGAAATCATAGGGAAACTGGCACTCCACCGCGCGGAAACCGGCGCGCGCGGCCGCCCCGATGCGGTCAAGGAACGGCAGTTCCGCGAACAGCATGGAAATATTGGCGGAGAGACGGATCGGGCTGCTCATGCCGGCAGGCTAAACGCAAACCCCTTCGCCCGCCACCGCCAATCAGGCAGCGCGTTCGGCGCCCGCCGGCTTTTCATTGAGCCGCCGCGTCAGATCGATGATTTGCAGCCGCAGCAAAGCGTTCTCATTTTCGAGATGCGCCACGCGCTGCGGCAAATCCGGAGCCCCCGTCTTCATCGTCGCGCCTGGCATGGCATCGCTGGTCAGCTCAACGCCGGCGCCGTCCGCCTTGCGCCAGCGCAGCCGCGCTTTGTAGGTTTTACCCTTCTGCGGCACAAACAGTTCAAACTCCTCGGGCAGCGCCACGGTCTCGCTGAGAACCAGCCGCGCGCCGGTCGCGGAGATATTGCGAACCTGGCAATCCAGCGTGGAATTGCGGTTGTTGAAGATAATATGCGCGCCGAGCATGGAGCGGTTGCGTTCAGTGTTGCGGGGAACATCCATGGCCGGTCTCTCGTTTCGACGCGGAAATCTGAAGTGAGCCTACCGCCGAATGATTTACCAAACCAAAATGCGGCGCGCCGGGATGGTGAAGAACCCCTTAAAATTTAATAAGTCACGACCACAACGACCGTATCCGTATAAACTCCCGGCGGCGGCGTTGTCTGGGCGGGTATCCGGCCATAGACCGTCAGGGTTTGCGCCGAGCCGGTGCCGGTGCCGCCGCTTTGGAAAAACGCGGCGGTGTTGAACCATGGCTGCGCGCGCGCCGCGTCTCCATAGAGACCATAGGTGATGCTGTTGGCCCCTTTGACCATCTTTCGCGATGTCGGCGTCGGAGCGCCGCTCAGCCCGCCGTCGAGCCCGATCGAATAGGACGCGCCGCTTGTGCAGGTGACGCGGATTTGCCCGGAGGCATCAACCGTGGCGGCGAGGCCGCCCCGCGTGCCAAAATCGACGGATGAGGTTGCCAGGCTGCACGCGCGCGCGACAGTCGCGCTGACGGTGAAGCTGGGATGCGTGCCGCCCAGCGCCGATATCGCCGCGCAGTTGCCGACAGTCGAATAGCCGGACGATATCAGCGTATGCCCGCCGCTGAATGTTGAGGAATAAGCGCCCGCGGCGGCCGTGTTCTGACCGGCGAGGATGCGCGCGTAAATCGGAAACGACTGCGACGCCTGTCCCGTCGGACCCAAAGCGATGTCAAACTGCGGAACCGGATATTGCGCCGCCCACGGCCAGACAGCCGAGCCCCATACCAGAGAACGCGCCGCATCCTGAAAGAACGTGAACAGCAGCTGGCTGGCGCCGTTCAGCATGATTCGCGGCGAGCCGCTGCCGGTGTCGCCGCCCGATCCCGATCCCAGATTCGGGCAAACGCGAACCGTGCGGTTTGCAAGCCCCTGGCACTGGACGGAATAGGTGCCGGTTCCGTCATTGGAGAGGCCGGTGGTGGGGTCAATCGAGCCAAAATTGATGTTGGTGAACTGGCTCTGGCACGTCTGCGCCAACGCGCCGTCCGCGGCCGCCAGCGCAAAACCCATCGTCAGCGCCAGCCCGGCCAAACCACGCAGCCCGCGCGCCGCGCGGCTGACGCCGCGCCAATGCGGCGCCCGAAACGCGAACCTTGCAAACCGGGAGCTCATTCCGCCGAGATTGAACCGCGATCTTTGAGAAAGCGTTTAACCGCGGCTCATTTTTATTTGCATTGAACCGGCCCTATGGTCACTTGCGCGTCGCCGTCGGCCCGATAGTCGAAGGCCGCCGCGCAGGAGCCGGGCTCCGTATCGATGGAGACGGCGTTCCGGGCGGCAAGCCCTTTGATGAAGGCGCGCCCGTCGTAGCCGACAATAAAGTCCTCGCCGTCAATCAGCTTGCCGGCAAGGCCGATCTTCAGAGGCTTGCCCTCCTTGTTAACCAGCTTGACGATGGCTGAAGACACGTTTTCCTGCACGCCAAACTGCACGTAAACCGCGCCGCCGTCGGCGGGAACGACGGTTTCGCGCGTCGAGGTGATGCTGGCATTGAGCGGCAGATTGGTGGGATCAATGGCGATTCTGTTCTTCTGGAAGGACCGCAGATCGGTGATCATCACTTTGCCGTTCGAGCCGGTTTTCGCCACCGGCCGGTTCTCGAATTCAACGGGAACATCCGGCGCGCCGGCGTCCACAATGGCAAAGGCGTCGTTGACGCGCGGCGCCAGAAAAACGCCGCCGCCCGCCGCCGCGACCGCGCCGTCCACCTGAACTGTGCCCTGCACGCCGCGCCCGCTTTGCAGAACGCCGGCCTCTATCTGTGCAACACCGGAGCGATAGGCGACCGAAGCGGCGCGCGTCGGCGCCCTGCCTTCGACGTCGGTGACGCGCCAGCCGTAGCTCCCCTCCTCCTGCTTGATCGATTTCGACGCCTGGAGGCCGTATTGCATGCCTCCCTGCGAGCGCGAAACGCTCGAAGAGATCGAAATATCGTCGCCGAACGGGAATGACAGGCCGGCGAATATGCCGGCGCTTTTGCGGTCTTTCAGATCGATGTAAGCGGTGGCGAAAAACGAGCCGTTGTAGGGCAGTTTCCGGCTGTAGGACGCGCTGACGATGCGGGATTTTTTGCCGCCGCCGTCCTCGACATTGGCAAGGCTGAAATTCACCGCCGAGGAATCAAAAGCAAGGGGAATTCCGACTGTCAGCCTGTCGATGGCTTTGGGCGGACGCGTCGAGCCGAAATCGAAGACGCCGCCAAAACCACCGGCCTGCGCGGCGTTTAGAAGCGCGGTGGAGACCGCGGTTTTCGGCGCCGTGACCGACGCCAAATCGTTATACGCCGCGAAAGAGCGCTGCGAGCTGACGCCAAACGTGACATCGCCGATGTGAAAATCGTAACCCGCGTAAAGCTGCGCCCCGGCGCCCTCCTGCTTGAACCAGCTGCCGGAGCCCGCCAGCGAGAGCACGCCGAATCCGAATGTGTTGATATTCGCCCCGGCCCCGGCGAGCGCCAATCCAGGCATCGCCTCGGCGTGGCCCTCAAAAGTCAGCCAGTCCGCCCAGCCGTAGCGCCCGCTGGCGAGCGCCAGCGGCTTGCGGTTGTAGGTGAAGCTCTGCTGACCGTAATTGAGCCGGGCAAAGCCGGTCTCGAGCGAAAAATCATACAGTCCTTCTTTCAGCATTTTTCCCGAAATGAAAAACGGCAAACTCTGTTCGATTTCTTTGCCCGTGGCATCGCGCACCACAACCCGCGCCGTGCCCGAGCCCGAAATCGCCGGCATATTGTTGATCTGAAACGGCCCGGAATTCACCTCGGAAGTGAACGTCTTGAGATTGTTGACGTAAACATCCACCGAGGAAGGCACGGCGGCGGAGCCCGATAGGCTCGGCAGCGGCAGCGTCACAAGGTCCGAGCGCAGGCCAAAATTGCGCTGCGCCTGAAGGCCGCCCATTCGTATCGGGCGCGTCCACGCCAGACCGCCGGAGATCGTGTCGCCGGCGCGGTAGGTGATCCGCGAATCCGGATCCGAATAGGTGAACGCGGTCTCCAGCCGCGTCGCCTTCACGTCGCGCAGCGCCGAGTTGGTTCCAACAAGAATTTGCGATTGCGACAGAGTGCCGAAGGGGGTGAACGCCCGGGTTTCCAGATTGACCGAATAGCCGTTGAAATTGGTCGTCCTGGTGTTGAGATCGCGCGTGCCCGCCGCGAACAACGAATAATTGGCGAGCGCGCCCCAGTTTCGCTGCGGCTCAATCACCGGCTCGCCGGCGTCGTCAATTTTTGCGCCCAGCTCGATTTTCTGCGTCGCCAGCGCGCCCATTCCCGCGCGGATCGAAATCGCCTGTTTGGTTTCGTCATAAGCGTAGGTGACGCCGGGAATCGAATTCAGCAGGATGATTTCGTCGGGGTCCTTGGGCGGCGCGGAAGGCTTGACGCCGATTTCCTCAAGCTCGCTGGCTTTGGCGCCGATCTGGCCGGCATCGTCGCGGACGAAATTGCCGACCAGCCGCTTTTTGAAATCATTAAGCGTCACGTCGAGGAGCAGATTGGCGCGGGTCTGGGCATGGGCGGGAGGCGCGAAGGCGGGCATGAATCCGGTCGCGAGAGCCGGAATC
>JANYFM010000052.1 GCA_025362655.1 Hyphomicrobiales bacterium
CGCATCCCTCGCGCGGCGCGGAGGGCGGGTGCAGCCAGAAAGATTTGATCAGCACCGGCGGCGCCGGCCTGCTCTACTGCTTCGCCTCGAACTAATACCCGAATGCGGGCCGGCGCTGATGCGCCGTGCCTCCCGCGATGCGTTGTCATTGCGGGACCCGTGATCGGTCTCGACAAGCGCGGGCGTCCCCGGATATTCCTTGAAGGAAATCCGGAGACGCCCGATGCTGAAACCCGAAGATAACGAGCGCCTTGTGCGCGTCGGCCCCGGCACGCCCGCCGGAGAACTTTTCCGCCGCTACTGGCAGCCGGCGCTGCTGGCTTCCGAAATCGCTGAAAACGATGGCCCGCCCGTGCGCGTGCGCCTGCTGGGCGAAGACCTCATCGCGTTTCGCGACACCTCCGGCAAAATCGGTCTCGTTGACGCCTATTGCCCGCACCGCCGGGCGCCGTTTTATTTTGGGCGCAACGAGGAATGCGGCATCCGCTGCGCCTATCACGGCTGGAAATTCGACGTGAACGGCGATTGCCAGGACATGCCGACGGAGCCGCCGGACAGCCGCATGAAAGAGCGCGTCAAACTCACCGCTTATCCAGCCATCGAGCGCGGCGGCGTCATCTGGAGCTATATGGGCCCGAAAGAGCTTATGCCCGCGCCGCCCGATTACGAATGGCTGCGCGTCCCCGCCAGCCATTGCCATGTCTCCAAAACGTTTGAGGATTGCAATTATCTACAGGCCCTTGAGGGCGGCCTCGACACCGCCCATTCCTCTTACGCGCATAACAACAATATCTCCGTCAAAACCGAAATGCGCCAGATCGACAAAGCCCCCCGCCTCGATGTGGAGACGACGGACTACGGCTATTCCTATGTCTCGCACCGGCATCTCGGCGGCGGCGATTATTACGTGCGGCTCTATCAGTACGTCATGCCGGCCCAGCAGATGCGCGGCGGCATTCATAAATTCGACGGCACGCGCAAGGATGTGCCTGTGCTCGACGGCCACATCTGGGCGCCCATTGACGATGAGCGCACCCATGTCTTCAACTGGCATCACGGTTTTGACGCGGATGCGCCGCTCTCGCCGGAGCATATTCTTGAGTCCGAGGTGTTTTACGGGCGCGCGCCCGCCGACATAATTCCCGGCACGTTCAAACTGAAGAAAAACAAATCCAACGATTACATGCTGGACCGCGCGCTCCAGAAGACCAGGATATTCACCGGCATCACCGGCATCAACACCCAGGACTTCGCGCTTCAAGAGGGCATGGGCCCGATCGTTGACCGCTCCAAAGAGCATCTGGGCTCTACCGACCGCGCGATAATCACCCTGCGCCGCCTGCTGCTGGAGGCGACCTATGATGTCGCGCGGGGAAAACCGCCGCGCGGCGCCGACCCCGCAACCCACGCCTTTATGCGCCCCTACGACAATTTCGTCCGCGCCGGCGAGGATTGGCGCGCGGTGTTCGCGCCGGAGATCAAAGCGAAGTTTTAGAACGGCGGCGGCTTCCTATTCCACTTTCACATTCGCCCGCCGCGCCACGTCGCTCCAGCGTTTGGTCTCGGCGCGTATGAGGGCGGCGCTTTCGGCGACCCCCAGCCCCCAGGGCACGACACCGATTTTGGCGAGCTGCGCCTCCACGGCGGGCAGAAAGATAATCCCCCGCATGGCCGCCGCGTATTTTTCGCGGATGGACAGCGGCGTGCCCGGCGGCGCGGTGAACGCGGTCCAGGTGTCCGACAGCAGTTCCGGCATTCCCGCCGCGGCGATGGTTGGCAAATCAGGCGCGGCCGGCGGCGCCTCCTTCGTGAGCGCCGCGAGCATGCGCAATTGCCCGCCCTGCGCCAGCTGCATCACCGTGCCGATATCCGAGAACATGAAATCGACATGTCCGGCCAGCACATCCATCAGCGCCGGCGCGGCGCCGGCGAAAGGCACATGCGCCTGGGGCGAGCCGGTCAATTGCTCGAACAGCGCGCCGGTCAAATGCCCGGTCGTTCCTATGCCCTGCGAGGCGTAGGAGAGTTTGCCGGGATTGGCCCGCGCATAAGCGATGAACTCAACGGCTGTCTTAAACGGCGAGGCGGCGGGAACCACAAGCACGTTTGGAATGTAGGAGGTGATTGTCACCGGCTCAAGCTTCTCCGGATCGAAACGCAAGTCCTTGAACAGCGACTTGTTGACGGTGAGCGGCGCGGGCGGCGAGACCAGCAGCGTGTAACCGTCGGGCGCAGCGCGATAGACGAAATCCGCCGCGATATTGTTGCCCGCGCCGGGACGGTTTTCGACGATGACGTTCTGGCCCCAGAGCGGCTGCAAATGCTGGCCCATAATGCGCGCGATCAAATCATTGCCGCCGCCCGGCGCCGCCGAGCAGATCAGCTTGATCTGCGATTTGGGAAACTCCGCCGCGCCCTGCGCGCGGGCCGGCGCGACGGCGGCCATCGAGGCAACAACGGCGAGCGCTTGGCGGCGGGTGAGGAAATGCGGCATGGGGGCTCGCGGAAAAGAGGCATTAGGCAGCAGGGATATGCCGGCCGGGAGCGCGAAAATGC
>JANYFM010000055.1 GCA_025362655.1 Hyphomicrobiales bacterium
CGACCTCACCTCCTCCGTCCGCCACCGCATCCTCGACCTCGCCCCGCCTGAACGGCGCAAGCTCAACAAGAAACTCGAAAACTGGCACGAACTCGACTTCGCCGCCTTCCGCGCCGAGATCAAGAAAGCCTTCCGCGCGGAAATCCCCGTCAAGGAGCGCGGCGACTGGGAGCGCTACCTCGCCGAAAACGCGGCCAGAGTCCGCGCGTTTTCCGACGAGATTGCGAAAGCCGAGACGGAAATCGACCGCATCGTCTATAGTCTTTTCGATCTGACTCCCGGGGAAATCGCCCTCATTGAGGGGTCGGTCGCCGGACAGAAATGAGGCCCCCCATGTCCTTCCTCTCCAAACTCTTCGGCCTCGGCGGCGCCTCCAATGCGGGCGGACCGGATGCCCCCGCCCAAATCCTTGAGCACCAAGGCTTCCTCATCCGCGCCACGCCTTACAAAGAGGCCGGGCGGTTTCAGCTTTCGGGCGTCATCACCAAGGAGATTGACGGCGCCGCGCGCGAGCATGCGTTCATCCGCGCGGATTCCTTCGCTTCCCTGGAGGACGCTGTCGAGATGACCTTTTTCAAGGCGCGGCAAATGATTGATCAGCAGGGCGAGCGGATTTTCCGGGATTGAACTTTGTTCAGCCCCGGCTTGATCGGCCGGGGCGGACTGGTGCAATCTTGCCGCCGACCTTCGCTGGAGTGATCCGCCCATGACCGATTCCACGCCGCCCGCCGCCTTGCCCCGCGGCGAGCTTGCCGTGCGCACCATCGCCATGCCCGCCGACACCAATGCCAACGGCGATATTTTCGGGGGGTGGGTGATGTCGCAAATGGATTTGGCGGGCGGCATCGCCGGCGTCGAGCGGGCGCAGGGGCGGGTTGTCACGGTCAAGGTCGATGCGATGACGTTTATCGCGCCGATGCGGGTCGGCGATGTGCTCGAAATTTATTCGCAGGTGGAAAGCATCGGGCGCACCTCGATGAAAATCCATCTGGAGGCCTGGGCGCAGCGTTTCCGCACGCACCGCCGCGACAAGGTGACGGATGCGACTTTTACCTTCGTGGCCGTGGGCGATGACGGGCGGCCCCGTCCGATACCCCCGGAGATACGATGATATTGTTGCGCGGGCGCGCGCGCCGGTTTATGCAGCGCTCTCCCGCCGCCGCTTGGCGGGCCGGGGCCGGTAGCTCAATGGTTAGAGCCGGCCGCTCATAACGGTCTGGTTGCAGGTTCGAGTCCTGCCCGGCCCACCAAATGCCCCGCTTTGCGGGGCGGGATTTTACCCTTTGTTCAAAATTTTGATCTGATATTGACCATGTGGTAAAAATTGATGTAGCTTTTGGAAAATCCCCGGAGGGAATTTCCATGGCTAAAATCGTTTACGGTTTCGGCGCGTCGCACACGCCCATGCTGGCTTTGGAGGGCAAGCGCTGGGTTGAGCGGGCTGCGGATGACCGGCGCAATGCCGCGCTCAACACATCCGACGGGCGTTATCTGACTTATGACGAACTGGCGCTGGAGAACGGCTCGCCTTATGCCGGCGTTGCCACCGAGGCGCGCTTTCTGGAGATTGAGGCTGCGAGCCAGCATGCGCTGGACCGCATTGCCGATGAGCTTGAGGCAAGCGCGCCGGATGTGATGGTTATCATCGGCGACGACCAGCAGGAGCTATACAAAGCCGGAGACATTCCCGCGTTGTCGGTGTTTTTCGGCGAGCGCATCGCGATGCGCCCTTTCGCCATCACCGAGAAGACGCCGGCCTGGATCAGCGCGGTGTCCCCGGGTTACGCGATGGACGGATTGCATGAATTTCCCGCTCACCCCCCGCTCGCCCTCGATATTATCAAGGGACTTATGGAGCGCGATGTCGATGCAGCCGTCTGCTCAAAGGTTGATAACCCGGCGGAGGCGGGCTTTGGCCACGCGTATGGGTTCATCATCGAGCGGCTGTTCCGCAAACGGCCCATTCCCGTGGTGCCAATCCTGCTGAACACCTATTATCCGCCCAATCAAATGACCGCGCGGCGCTGCCACGATATAGGCCGGGCCATGCGCGCCGCCATTGAGGCAAGCCCGCTCGATCTAAAAGTCGCGGTGGCCGCCAGCGGGGGCCTGAGCCATTTCATTGTCGATGACACGCTCGACAAAAAAGTCATGAACGCCTTGCAGGCAAATGACGCGGCGTCGCTGCGCGCTGTGCCGCAGAGCGCGTTGAATTCAGGCTCGTCCGAAATCCGCAACTGGATCATGGCGGGCGCGATGATCGAGGGGCTGCCTTTCAACTGGTCTGAATATTTCCCGGTGCGGCGCACGCCGGCCGGCACCGGCACGGGTGTCGGGTTCATGAGCTGGGGCGGCAAGACCACGGGCTGAGGCGCGGTCATGCATCCCACGCAAGCGCACATTGAGGGTGATCCCGCCGCCGCCCGGCGGGGGCCGGGTCGTTCGGGCGAAACGCGCGCGAAGCTGCTCGCCGCCGCGCTGATTGAATTTTCCCTGCATGGCTTTGACAGTGTCGCCACCCGGACTGTGGCTTTGCGGGCCGGCGTTCGGCACCCGCTGGTCCACTATCACTTTAAAAGCAAGGAAGGACTTTGGCGCGCGGTTCTGGCGGAAACCGGCGGGCGTTTTTTGGAGCGGTTCAACGCGCGGCTGGAGGGATTGCGGGGCGCGCCCGACGTTGTCAAACTCAGGCTTGCGCAGGAGGAGTTTTTGCGCTTTTCCGCCGCCAATCCGCATTTCCACCTGTTGATGCCGTGGGCGGCGGGGCGGCCAGGCCCGCGGCTGGAATGGCTCGTTGACGAATTTATCCAGCCGTATTTCGCGGCGGTGTCGGCCCTCATTGTCTCGGCGCAAAACAGCGGACATTACGTCCCCGGCGATCCCCGCCATCTCCAATATCTGTTCATCGGCGCGGCGACGCGCATTTTCAATGTCGCCGCCGAGGCCGAAGCGGTGACCGGGCGCTCGCCGTTCGCCGCGGATATGATAGAAGATCACGTCAGCCTCTGCCTCGGCCTGTTTTTCCGGGAACCGAAGCCGGCGCGGAAGCCGAACAAATTCAAGGCCGCCGAAAAGCCGGCCGCAGGGAGAACCGCATGAGCAGCGCGAGCGCCGGGGTCATCGGGGCCGCGCGCCAGCACAATATATCCGATTTGCTGCGCCGCGCCGCCCGCCGGATGCCGAACAAATCCGCCATCGTCTGCGGCGGGACGCGCTGGACCTATGCGCAATTCGACGATGTGTGCGGGCGCGCGGCGCAGGGCCTGCATGCGCGCGGCATCGGCGCGGGCGCCCGTGTCGCGATCCTCTCGCGCAACTCGCATGCTTTCGCCGCCATGCGGTTTGCGCTGGCGCGGATCGGCGCGGTTCTTGTGCCGGTGAATTTCATGCTGAACGCGGAGGAGATCGCCTTCATCCTGCGCGGGTCCGGCGCGGCGGCGCTGGCGGTCGGCCCGGAATTTGTGGAGCTTGGGCGCGAAGCGGTGTCGCGCGGCACGAAGGTTGGCGCGATTTTTTGGCTGCCGGGCGAGGCCGCTGCGCAAGCGCCTCAGGGCATGACGACGTTCGATCAGCTTGCGGGCGGCGGGCCGCTGGAATTCGAGCCCGCGGTTGACGGGCGCTCGCTGGCCCAGATCGTCTACACCAGCGGCACGGAGGCGCTGCCCAAAGGCGCGATGCTCACCCATGAGGCCGTCATCTGCCAATATGTGAGCTGCATTATCGAGGGCGAAATGAGCGCCGATGACACGGCGCTGCACGCGCTGCCGCTGTATCATTGCGCGCAGCTGGATGTGTTCCTCGGCCCCGCCGTCTATCTCGGCTCGTCCAATGTCATCATTGAGCAGCCGAAGCCCGATGTGATTCTGCCCGCCATCGCGGCGCACCGCATCAGCGCGTTTTTCGCGCCGCCGTCGGTGTGGATCGCGCTGCTCCGCTCGCCGTTGTTTGACACGACGGATTTGTCGTCGCTGAAAAAGGGGTATTACGGCGCGGCGATCATGCCGGTTGAGGTGCTGCTGGAGCTGCAACGCCGCCTGCCCGCCGCGCGCCTGTGGAATTTCTACGGGCAGACAGAAATTGCGCCGCTGGCGACCGTGCTGAAGCCGGAGGACCAGCTTCGCAAAGCGGGGTCCGCCGGCAAAGCGGTTATCAACGTTGAGACGCGGGTCGTCGATGACGCCATGAACGACGTTGCGCCGGGCGAAACCGGCGAGATCGTTCACCGCTCGCCGCAGCTTTTGCAGGGCTATTTCAACGATCCCGAAAAGACCGCCGAGGCGTTTGCCGGCGGCTGGTTCCACAGCGGCGATCTCGCGGTGATGGATGAAGAGGGCTACATCACCGTCGTTGACCGCAAGAAAGACATGATCAAGACCGGCGGCGAGAATGTCGCCAGCCGCGAGGTCGAGGAGACCATCTATCAAATGCCGGGGGTCAGCGAGGTTGCCGTCATCGGCCTGCCCGATCCCTTTTGGATTGAAGCCGTGACGGCGGTTATCGTCGTCAAGCCCGGCGCGGGCCTTGATGAGAGCGCGGTGATTGCCCATTGCCGTTCGAGGATGGCGCCTTTCAAGGCGCCCAAACGGGTTATCTTCGCGCCGGAATTGCCGAAAAATCCCAGCGGGAAACTGCTGAAACGGGAGCTGCGCGGGCGTTACGCCGCGCGGGATGACTGACGCCGGAAATTCGCTGCAACACCGCAAACAACGCAAGGGAGAAAAACATGAAACAGATTGCCATCGCCGCCGCCGCCCTCGCGGCGCTACTTTCGGCCTCCGGCGCGCGGGCGCAGGAGAGCGTGAAAATAGGCCTGCTGCAAAGCTTTTCCGGCATCACCTCGCTCAGCGGCCAGCAGACCGACGGCGCGGTGAAGCTGTTTATGAAGCAAAACGGCGACACAGCGGGCGGCAAAAAAATTGAATTCGTGCGGCGCGACACGACCGGTCCCAATCCCGAGGTGGCGCGCCGGCTCGTTCAGGAGGTCGTCACCCGCGAGAAGGTGCAGTTGCTCATCGGCCCGGATTTCACGCCCAACACGCTCGCCGCCGCGCCCATTCTGATGGAGGCGAAGGTTCCCTCCTTCGTCAACGGAGCCGCGACGACAGGCATCATCGGCGAGAAATCCTCCTATTCCTCGCGCACCTTCTTCGCGACGCCGCAATTGTGCCGGCCGCTGGCCGAATACGCGGTCAAAAACAACTGGAAGCGCGTGTTCGTCGCGGTGGCTGATTTCGCGCCGGGGCATGATTGCGAGAAATATTTCGTTGAGGCGCTGGCCGCCGCGTCCGGCGTGCTGGCGGGGCAGTTGCGCGTGCCCCTCTCCAATCCGGAATTCTCAGGTTATATGCAGCGCATCCGCGATGCAAAGCCGGACGCGCTGTTCATTTTCATGCCCTTGGGAGAGCTCAGCATCGGCATCCTGCGCGCGGTCTCCGATTCCGGCCTGAAAGGCTCGGGAATCAAGATCATGGGCACCGGCGATATCACCGACGAGACTTATCTCGACGCTGTCGGCGATGCCGCCATCGGAACAATCACGTCGGGCATTTATTCAACGCGGCATGAATCCGAGCTCAACAAAAAATTTGTCAGGGAATACACGGAGCTTAACGGCCCCTCGCCGCGCATCGGCTGGACCGCCGTCTCCATCTATGACGCGATGCGCCTCGCCTATGACGGATTGAACGCGCAGGCGGGCGGCAAATTCGACCCGGACAAATTTGTGTCCTTCGTTCACGGGCGCAGCTTCGAGAGCCCCCGCGGTCCGGTGACCATCGACAAAGGCAACGGCGATATCACGCAGAACGTGTATATCCGCCGCACTGACAAAGTGGACGGCGTTTTGCAGAACGTTGAAATTGAGACATTCAAGGACGTGGGCTTCAAATAGCGCGCCGAAGCGCGGAGCCGCGCGATGGCCGCCGTGCTGACCGTTTTGTTCAACGGCATCGCCTACGGTTTTTTGCTGTTCATCATGTCGGTGGGGCTTTCGGTCTCGCTCGGCATGATGAATTTCGTCAACCTCGCGCAAGCGAGTTTCTCCATGCTCGGCGGCTACGCCATGGTGGCGGCGACGCAGCGCTTCGGCGTGCCGTTTCTGGCGAGCCTGCCCATCGCCTTCCTCGCGGCGGCCGCCGCATCGGTTCTCATCGAGCGTTTGGTGCTGCGGCATTTCTACGACACCGATGATCTCACGCAGGTGCTGCTGACCCTCGGCCTTGTGTTCATGTCGATCGCGGCTGTCACTTATTTTTGGGGCGGCTCGTATCAGCGTTTTGACCTGCCGGCATGGCTCACAGGCCAGCAGGATGTGCTGGGCCTGACGCTTGAGACCTACAGAATATTTCTTGTGCTGACGGGCGCGCTGCTCGCGGCGCTGCTGATCTTCGGACTGGAGCGCACGCGCTTTGGCGCGATGGTGCGCGCATGCGTCGATAATCAGCGCGTGGCGGGCGCCTGCGGGCTCAATACCCAGCTCATCTTTGCGGGCGCCTTTGCCATAGGCGGCGGCCTCGCCGGTCTCGGCGGCGCGCTGGCGGCAAATCTTCTCGGGCTCGATCCGAATTTTCCGCTTCGGTACCTCGTCTATATTTTGATCATCGTGTCGGTCGGCGGCATGGGCACAATTTCAGGCACGCTGGCCGCGGGGCTGGCGCTCGGCACAGCCGATGTCATGGGCAAATATTATTTCCCGCAATTCGGCGGCGTCGCTATCTACGCGGCGACCGTGGCTGTCATGCTGTGGCGCCCGCACGGGCTGATGGGGAGGCGCGCGTGAGCGCCGTTCCGGAATGGTTTGCGGGGAAAGCGCGGTGGAGCGGCTTCGAGATCGCGTTCTGGTGCGCGCTCGCGGGCGCGTATTTCCTTCCCAATATCGACATTGCCCTGCTCAGCCAGATTTTCATCTGGGGCCTGTTCGCGATGTCGCTGGATCTGCTTCTGGGTTACCGCGGCATCGCCTCGCTCGGCCACGCGGCGTTCTTCGGCGCGGGCGCTTATTGCGCAGGGTTTCTGGGCAAATACGGCTGGGGCGAGCCGGTGTCGGGGCTGCTTATTTCGATGCTCCCCGCCGCCGCACTGGGCTGGCTCACGGGCAAACTGGTGCAGCGTGTCAGCGGCGTGGCGCTGCTGATGGTGACGCTGGGGCTGAATCTCATACTGTTTGATTTTGTCCAGCGCTCCACCGCTCTCACCGGCGGCGACGATGGCCTGCAAGGCATCGCTGTTGATCCCCTGCTGGGATTGTTCCGCTTCGATATTTTCGGGCGCACCGCTTATTGGTATTCTCTCGGGGCGCTTTTCGCGCTTTTTGTTTTCCTGCGGGCTTTCGTCCATTCGCCGTTTGGGCTCGCGCTGACGGGCTCGCGCGAGAATGCGCGGCGGATGATCATGCTGGGCTCGCCGGTCGAGGGTGATATTTCCATTGTCTTTGCGGTTTCCGCCGCCGCGGCCGCCGCCGCCGGCGCGCTGCTGACGCAGACGACGCAATTCGTCTCGCCCGCCACGCTGTCGTTCCAGCGCTCGGCGGATGTTTTAGTCATGCTCATCATCGGCGGCGCCGGGCGTCTCTACGGCGGCCTGATCGGCGCCTTAATTTTTCTTGTCATGAAAGACTGGCTGGCGGCTTTGAGCCCGGTTTACTGGTACTTCTGGATCGGCCTGCTGCTCGTTCTCGTGGTGTCGTTTTTCCGCAAAGGCGTGCTGCCCTCGCTGGAGACGGGAATGCGCGGGCTTATCGCGCGGCTCGGCAAAGCGCGCGGCGGCGGGCCGCCGGCATGAGCGACACGGTTCTCGCCACGCGCGGTTTGCACATGGCCTTTGGCGGCCTGATGGTGTTTGATCATCTTGATTTCAGCCTGAAACAGGGCGAGCGCCACGCGATCATCGGCCCCAACGGCGCGGGCAAGACGACTTTTGTCAGCCTCATCACGGGCCTGCTCAGGCCTGTCTCCGGCGACGTGCTGCTTGACGGGCGCGTGATCACGCGCGATCCGCCGCAGGCGCGCGTGAAAGCCGGCATTGTCCGCACGTTTCAGATCAACTCGCTCTTCAAAGCGCTCAATCCCCTCGAGTCCGTTGTGCTGGCCCTGTGCGAGCGCGACGGGCGGGCGCGGCCCGCGCTTCGCGCGGTGGCGCGCGAGAGCGCTTTGATCGGCGAGGCGCGGGGTTTGCTCGAGCAATTCGGGCTTGGCGCCGACGCGCTGACGCCGACGCAAACTCTTGCCTATGGCCGGCAGAGACTGCTGGAGATCGCTCTCGCCATGGCGCTGAAACCCCGCGTGCTGCTGCTGGACGAGCCGGCCGCGGGCCTCTCCACACGCCAGGGCCATGAGGTCTTCGAGCAATTGCTGCGGCTTTCCGCCGGCGTCACCATTCTGTTCATTGAGCACGATATGGGCTTGGTGTTTCGTTACGCCGATCAGGTCAGCGTCTTTGCGGGCGGCGCCATCATCGTTCAGGACACGCCTGACAATGTGCGCGTCAATCCGAGGGTGCGGGAGGTCTACCTTGGCGCCTGAGGCGACGCCGGTTCTGGAGGCGCGCGGGCTGTGCGCGGGCTATGGCGCGGCGCGCGTGCTGCACGATGTTTCGTTCAGCGTGGCGCGCGGGGAAATGCTGGTCATCATCGGCCGCAACGGCACCGGCAAGACGACGCTCATTGAGACCCTGTGCGGGCTCACGACCCTGCACGGCGGGGAAATCCGTCTCGAGGGCGCGCGCATCGAGGCGATGCCGCCGCACCGGCGCAGCCGTCTGGGCCTTGGGTGGGTTCCGCAGGAGCGCGAGGTCTTTGCCTCGCTGACCGTTGAGGAAAACCTCACCGTCGCCGCGCGGGGCGCCGCCTGGCCGCTGGAGCGGCTGTACGGCTTGTTCCCGCGGCTTGCCGCGCGCAAACGCAATTTCGCCAATCAATTGTCCGGCGGCGAACAGCAGATGCTGGTGATTGCGCGGGCCCTGTCCACCGGCCCCCGCCTGCTGCTGCTTGACGAGCCCGTGGAAGGGCTCGCGCCGCTGATCGTGCAGGAAATGCTCGCCGCGATCGGCGCGATGCGGGCCAGCGGCGGGACTGCCATTGTGATGGTGGAGCAAAAATACGATATCGCGCTCGCCCATTCCGACCGCTGTCTTGTGCTGGACCACGGCGAGGCCGTCTATAGCGGGCGCAGCGCGGATTTGCTGGCGGACGCGCCGGGGCTGGAGCGATTGCTGGGTGTCGGGGGGCAGGCGGATCCGGGTTGAATTGATGCCAATGGCGCTTTACTCGTTTGTCACAACGCGCTGTGCGGCGGCGCCGGCAATGAGGGCCTTTCGATGATCGACGCGGTTGCTTTCCCGCCTGTCCGCGCTTTCCGCATGGGCGAGTGCCGGGCCGAACTCGAACGGCGCGCCGATGGCACGCTGCTGGTGCGCAACCCGGCGGAGCTCGGGCCTTATCCGCAAAAGATCACGGAGCGGCTGGAGCATTGGGCCAAGGCCGCGCCGGACCGCGTCTGGCTGGCGGCGCGCGAGGGCGGCGGGTGGCGGCGCATCACTTACGGGGGGGCTCTGGCAAGCG
>JANYFM010000061.1 GCA_025362655.1 Hyphomicrobiales bacterium
GGCGCTCGACCTCGGGCCGGTTCTGGAAAAGCCCGCGGGCCGCCACCTTTATTGCTGCGGCCCGCGCCCGCTGATGCGGGCGGTGCGCGACATGAGCGGCCATTGGTCGAGCGCCGCCGTGCATTTCGAGGATTTCGGCGCGGACAAAGCCGCGAAAAAGGCTGACGACAAGCCCTTCGCCGTCGAGCTGGCGCGCTCCGGGGGCAGGATCGAAGTGCCGGCGGAATCGTCGATCCTCGAAGCCCTGCGCGCGCGGGGAATGACGCTCTCCAGTTCCTGCGAAAGCGGCACCTGCGGCACCTGCCGCACACGCCTGATCTCGGGCGCGGCCGATCACCGCGACCTCGTGCTGCGCGAGGACGAGCAGGCGGACAACATCATGATCTGCGTGTCGCGCGCTAAATCCGGTGTCCTCGTGATTGACCTGTGAGGGACGCCCCGTGACCCCGCGCAAACTCCGCCTCGGCGTCGCCGGCCTCGGCCGCGCCTTCACCATCATGCTGCCGACCCTCCTTGGCGATGAGCGCGTCACTCTGGCCGCCGGCGCCGATCCGCGGCCTGAAGCGCGCGCCCGCTTCGAGGCGGATTTCGGCGGCAAAGCCCACGCCGATGTCGAGGCCATGTGCGCCTCGAACGATATCGACGCCGTCTATATTTCAACGCCGCACCAGTTCCACCGCGCCAATCTCGAATCCGCCGCCCGGCATGGCAAACATGCGCTGGTGGAAAAGCCGATGTCGCTGGGGCTGGAGGATTGCGCGGCGATGATCGCGGGCGCGGAGCGCGCCGGCATAACGCTCGTTGTCGGCCATAGCCACAGTTTCGACAGGCCGGTGGCGCGGGCGCGCGAGATCGTCGCCGCCGGCGCGCTTGGCGGCGTGCGCATGATCAACGCGATGCAGTTCACCGATTTTCTCTACCGCCCGAGGCGCCCGGAGGAATTGATGACCGATCGCGGCGGCGGCGTGATTTTCAATCAGGCGCCGCACCAGGTCGACAATGTCAGGCTGATCGGCGGCGGGCGTGTGCGCAGCGTGCGCGCCGCGACCGGCGCATGGGACAAAGCGCGCGGCACCGAGGGCGCCTATAGCGCGTTTCTGAATTTCGAGGACGGCGCCTTTGCCAGCCTGGCATACAGCGGCTACGGCCATTTCGACACCGACGAATTCACCGGCTGGATCGCTGAAAGCGGCCTGCCCAAAGACCCCGAACGATACGGCGCCATGCGCGCCGCGCTGGGCGCGGTGTCCGAAGCCGCCGAACTGGAGCTTAAAAATCAGCAAAATTTCGGCGGCGCCCGTTACACGCCGCCGGCGGCAAACGCGCCTTCGGATGCGCGCCGGCATCAGCATTTCGGTCTGCTTGTCGCCTCCTGCGAGCGCGGCGATCTGCGCCCGCAGCCGGATGGGGTTTGGATTTACGGCGATCTTGAGCGCCGCTTCGAGGCATTGGCGCCGCCGCGCGTGCCGCGCGCCGAGGTGATGGATGAATTCTGCGGCGCTGTCTTCGAGGGTAAAAAGCCGCTCCATGACGGCGCATGGGCCATGGCGACAATGGAAGTTTGTTTCGCCATCCTGCAATCGGCGCGCGAGAACCGCGAAATCACGCTGGCGCATCAATGCGGACTGCCGCCCGGCCTGTGAGCGCCCGCGGCGAAACCAAAAAGAGGGATGGAATGCCGCAAAAAGCCAAAGACGAAAAGCCGGTGACGCAGGCGATCCTGCGCCATTGGCGCGAGGCCGTGCCCGATGACCGGCTCGCCCATCTCGTCAAGGACGCCACGCGCGGCCTGTCGCGCGCGCTGCAAATGCGCCTGACCGAACACGCCGTGTCGTTCGGCCATTGGACGTTTCTGCGCATCCTCTGGGAGAAGGACGGCGTCACCCAGCGCGAGCTCAGCGAGCGCGCCGGCCTTATGGAGCCCACCACGTTCTCCGCTTTGAAAGCCATGGAGCGCCTCGGCTATGTAACGCGCAAGCAGCAGCCGGACAGCCGCAAGAAAGTCTATGTGTTCCTGACGCAGCAGGGGCGCGCGCTGCGCGGCCGCCTCGTGCCGCTGGCGGAGGAGGTCAATCAGATCGCGGTCGCCGGCATGGCGCCGGCGCGGATCGCGGCGGCGCGGGACATGCTGCTCACCATGATTCAGAATCTCGCCCGTGACGAGGCCGCGCAATTGACGGGGGCGCGGCGCATGCCCTCGACACGCGCGCTGTCAGCTCTCGCGGAACGCCCCGCGCCGCGGAAAAATACCGCCGCCGGCGAAGCCATGGGCCCGCGCGTGCGGGCTCTGTGAAACGCAGCGATCCCTCCCGCGATTAGGAAACCCATGGCCGCGCGGCGCATCCACGATTATGTCATTGCCGGCGCAGGCTCCGCCGGCTGCGTTCTTGCGGCGCGGCTGAGCGCGGACGAGGGCGCCGAAGTGCTGCTGCTGGAGGCGGGCGGGCGCGATATCGATCCGCTCATCCACATTCCCCTCGGCATGGGCAAAATGCATGAATACGGCCTCCACGACTGGGGTTATCACACCGAGCCCGAGGCGAACCTCGGCGGCCGCCGTCTGGAGGCCGCCCGCGGAAAAGTCCTCGGCGGATCATCGTCGATCAACGTGATGGCCTACACGCGCGGCCATCGGGGCGATTACGACCGCTGGGCGCAAAAAGGCTGCGCCGGCTGGTCTTATGCCGACGTGCTGCCCTACTTCCGCCGCGGCGAAACCTTCGCGGAGGGCGCGAACGCCTGGCGCGGCGGCGAAGGGCCGTTGAAAGTCGAGTTCGCCCGCTCGCGCGATCCCTTATTCGATGCCTGGATCGAAGCCGCGCGCTCGGCCGGCCATCCTGTGACGGATGATTACAACGCCGCCGCCGGCGAAGGTTTCGGACGCAGCCAATACACAATCGGCGGCGGGCGCCGCTCATCCTCGGCGACCGCTTGGCTGCATCCCGTCCGCGCCCGCAAAAATCTCAGCGTCGAAACGCGCGCCCATGCCACGCGGGTCATCATGAACGGCACAAAGGCGGCCGGCATCGAATATGTCAAAGACGGCATCCGCATCGAGGCGATGGCGCGGCGCGAGGTCATTCTCGCGGCGGGCGCCTTCAACACGCCGCAATTGCTTATGCTGTCGGGAATCGGGCCGGCGGAGCATCTGCGCGAAACCGGCATCACACCCATCGTTGATCTGCCCGTCGGCGCCAATCTTCAGGATCACCTCGCGGTCCTCATCATGTTCGCTCGGGCCGGCAGGGCCAGCCAATTCCGCGACGATATGCGTTTTGACCGCATGGCGCTGAATATGCTGCGGGCTTATTTCACCGGCACAGGCCCCGGCGCCGTGGTGCCCGGCGGCCTGCACGCCTTTATCAAAACCAATCCCGAACTGGCGGTTCCCGATATTGAATTTATGTTTCGCGGACTGCCGCTCGACGCGCGCCTATGGTTTCCCGGCATCAAGCCGGCTTTTGAGGACGGCTACGGCATCCGCCCGACGCTGCTGCATCCGGGCAGCCGCGGCAATATCCGGCTGCGCTCCGCCGATCCTTTTGAGCCGCCGCGCATCCACTATGATTTTTTCACCGCGCCCGGCGATCTCCCAAAATTGCGCGAAGGTTTCAAACTGGCGCGCGAAGTCGCCTATGCGGAGCCGATGAAGCCGTTTCGCGGACGCGAAACAACGCCGGGGGATGTGGTCAGGACAGACGCCGAAATCGACGCGTGGATCCGCCGCACGGCCATGACCGCCCACCACCCCGCCGGCACCTGCGCCATGGGAGTCACGCCCGAGTGCGTCCTTGATCCGCAACTGCGCGTGCGCGGAGCCGAAAATCTCCGCGTCGTCGATGCCTCCGCCATGCCGGACATGGTTGGCGCGCATATCAACGCCTGCGTGTTGATGATGGCGGAAAAAGCCTCGGACATGATCCGCGGCCTTGCGCCCCTGCCGGCGCTGGAAAGCGCTTGACACAGCTTCACGGGTTTGATAAAAAACGAACGTTCATTCATTATTGAACCGCAGGCCATGGGCCCTCTTGGGCCTTGAAGCGGGCAACCATGCCGAAACTCTCCGAAAATCAGCAGAGCCAGCGCCGCAGCCGCATTCTCGACGCCGCTGAAGCCTGTTTTGCCAACACTGGATTCCACCGCACGAGCATGCAGGATATCTGCCAGTCGGCGGGGGTCAGCGCCGGCGCGGTGTATCTCTATTTCGACTCGAAGGAAGCCCTGATTACCGGCATTTCCGAACGAGACCGTGCTGAAATCATTGAGAATTTCACGGAACTGGCGGGCGCGCCGGACTTCGCGGCGGGCATGCGGGAGGTGATGCGCAGCTGTATCCTTGAGCGGCCGCCGCATAAATCGCGCCTTTATCTGGCGATTGCCGCCGAGGCCACCCACAATCCGGCGGTGGCGCGGGCTTTAAGCGA
The DNA here is from genome assembly GCA_025362655.1 of Hyphomicrobiales bacterium. Taxonomy (GTDB): domain Bacteria; phylum Pseudomonadota; class Alphaproteobacteria; order Rhizobiales; family Beijerinckiaceae; genus Terripilifer. The sequence goes on from JANYFM010000061.1 coordinate 4,425, forward strand.
CTGTGACAGCGCGATACGCGGCGCTCTCGCCGGGATTTTGCGCCGCGCCGAGGCCGACGGGCGCATCGCCCCGGCAATTCCAGTCGAGCGGATCATCAATCTTATGAGCGTGATCGCCGATGGCCTGTTCTGGCGCGGGGCGGTGATGCCTGGCTTTGATCTGGCGGCCGCGGCGGCGGATCTGTTGGAACTCGTGGGTTCGCTTCTGACGCGCCGCGATGCGCAGTCCTCACTCGAAAACAGGGCGGCGGAATGATGTGGCGCGGCATTCAAACCTTCATCTTTATCGCATGTTTGGCGGTGCCGGCGCCCGCATCCGCCGCCGATGCGCCGGCCCCAAAAATGCCGCCCGCCCCCGCCGTCACCGTCATCGAGGCGCGGCGCAGCGAGCTGACTGAAATCATCCAGGTGACAGGCACGCTCGTCGCCCGCGAGGAAATTCTCGTCGGGCCGGAAATCGAAGGCCTGCGCATTCTCGAACTGCTCGCCGATGAGGGCGACTCTGTGGCCAAAGGCCAAGTGCTGGCCCGCCTCTCCAGCGAGACGCTGATGGCGCAGAGGGCCCAGTCGAGCGCCCAGCTGGCGCGCGCCGATGCCGCCATCGAACAAGCCCGCAGCAGCATTGCGCTGGCCGAGGCCGCCGTGGCGCAAAGCGAGCCGGCCCTGACCCGCGCCCGCGCCCTCCTGCGCACAGGCGCCGGCACCGACGCTGTGCTGGAGCAGCGCGTCTCCGAGCAAAATTCCAATATCGCGCGGCTGAATTCAGCGAAAAAAGGTTTGGCGGTCTCCCAAGCCGACAGGCTGAATCTGGAAGCGCAGCGGGACGAGCTCAATCTCAAAATCGCCCGCGCCGAGGTGAAGGCGCCCGCCGCCGGTCTGGTTTCGCGGCGCTCGGCGCGCGTTGGCGGCGTCGCCTCGATGGCGGCGGAGCCGATGTTCCGCCTGATCGCCGACGGCGAGGTGGAGCTTGAGGCGGAAGTCCCCGATTTCCGGCTGGCGGCGGTCCGCGCCGGCCAGCCGGCTGCCGTTCTGCCCGCCGACGGCCAGCGCATCGCCGGAACCGTGCGGCTGGTGTCGCCGGAAATCGACAAAGCCTCGCGCCTTGGCAAGGCGCGCATATCCGGCGGACGCGGCGGCGCGCTGAAAATCGGCGCCTTCGCGCGCGGCGAAATTGAAACGCAGCGCCGCATGGCCGTCGCGATCCCCGCCAGCGCCGTGCTGTTCGACGCGGATGGCTCCTACGCCCAGGTGGTGCGGGGCGCCAGGGTTGTCAGCCGGCGCGTCACCCTTGGGATGACCTCCGGCGGCCTCGCGGAAATCAGCGCCGGCATTGTCGAAGGCGAAACCGTGATTCTGCGGGCCGGCGCCTTTCTGCACGACGGCGACGCCGTCGAGCCGCGCCCGGCCGCTGCGCAAAGCCGGGTTTCAAACAGCGGGGAGCTGCGCTGATGCGCCTGAACATCTCCGCTTGGGCGATCCGCAATCCGATCCCCCCGCTGGTCTTGTTTGGCGTCCTGCTGATCCTTGGCTACACGTCTTTCCGCGCGCTGCCGATCACCAAATTCCCCAACATCGACGTTCCCATCGTCCAGGTGAACGTCACCCAGTCCGGCGCCGCGCCCGCCGAGCTGGAGACCCAGATCACCAAGAAGGTCGAGGATGCCGTCTCCGGCATCAACGGCGTCAAACATGTGACATCGTCGATAACCGACGGCTCCTCGGTGTCGAACATCGAGTTCCGCCTCGAAATCAGCGCCGACCGCGCTGTCAACGATGTCAAGGACGCCATCGCGCGCATCCGCGCCGATCTGCCCAAAACCGCCGACGAGCCGATCATTCAGCGCCTTGAGATCGAGGGCGCGGCTATAATGACCTTCGGCGTTTCCAACCCCGTTAAATCCATCGAGGAAATCTCCTGGTTCATCGACGACACCGTGATCCGCAGGCTGCAGGCGGCCAAGGGCGTGTCGAACGTTTCGCGCGTCGGCGGCGTTGACCGCGAAATCAGAATTGCGCTCGATCCCGACAGACTGGCTTCGCTCGGCGTCACCGCCGCCGACGTCAACCGCCAATTGCGCGCCACCAACACCAAACTGGCGGGCGGCCGCAGCGAAATCGCCGGCCAGGAGCAGGCAATCCGCACAATCTCCAGCGCGCGCAGCGTTGAGGACCTCGCGGAAACTTTCATCTGGCTCAGCGGCGGCCGCAAGGTCCGTCTCGGCGATCTCGGCGCGGTGACTGACGCCGCCGCGGAGCCGCGCGCTTTCGCGCGCCTTGACGGGCAGCCGGTCGTCGCTTTCGGCGTGTTCCGCGCCAAGGGCGCGAGCGATGCCAGCGTTGCCGTCGAGGTGGCGAAAAAAATCGCCGACATCGAAAACGCCGCGCCGGAATTCCGCATCGGAATCATCGACAATTCCGTCACCTACACCGTCGGCAACTTCTACGCGGCGATGGAAAGCCTTGTCGAAGGCGCGCTGCTGGCGGTGCTGGTCGTTATGCTTTTCCTGCGCGACTGGCGGGCGACGCTTATATCGGCGCTGGCCATGCCGCTGTCGGCGCTGCCGACGTTCTGGGCGCTGAACCAGCTGGGATTCTCGCTCAATCTCGTCAGCCTGCTCGGCATCACCCTGGCGACCGGCGTGCTCGTGGATGACGCCATTGTGGAAATCGAGAATATCGCGCGCCACATGCGGATGGGCAAATCGCCCTACCGGGCCGCGCTCGAGGCCGCCGACGAAATCGGCCTCGCCGTTATCGCCATCACTTTGACAATCATCGCTGTCTTCGCGCCGGTGAGTTTCATGGGCGGCATCGCGGGACAATATTTCAAGCAGTTTGGCCTCACTGTCGCCATCGCGGTGTTCTTCTCGCTGCTGGTGGCGCGCCTGATCACGCCCATGCTCGCCGCCTATTTCCTGAAGGACCATCACCAGGCCCCCGCCGCCGACGGCGCGCTCATGCGCGGCTACACGCGGGTCGTGCGATTTTCGGTGCGCCGCCGCTGGGTCACGCTGGCCGCCGGGCTTGGCATTTTCGCCGGCTCGATTGAATTGATGGGACTGCTGCCCAAGGGCTTCATTCCGCCGATTGATGAAAGCCGCATCCTCTATAACGTCGAGTTGCCGCCGGGCTCGCGCCTCGCGGACACCCGAATCGCCACCGATGCCATCGCCGCGAAACTGAAAGAAATACCCGAAATCGCCAGCGTTCTCGTCAACGGCGGGTCCACCATCGGGATCGGCGGCAACGAGGTGCGCAAAGCCTCGCTGGTCATCAACCTGACCCGCAAGAACACCCGCTCGAAAACCCAGAAGATGATCGAGGGCGAAGTCGGCGGCATTTTGGCGGCAACCCCGGACGCGCGCTTCTGGTTCGTGCAGAACAACGGCCAGCGCGCCTTCTCGCTGATCGTCGCGGGCGACGACAATGCGGCGACGGCGCGGGTTGCCGCTGCCCTGCAAAGCCAGATGAAAAACCTGCCGATGATCGCCAATCCGATGTCGACCGCGGCGCTCGACCGGCCGGAGCTGCAAATCCGCCCGCGCATGGAGATCGCGGCCGAAGTGGGTGTCGCCGCTGACGCGGTGTCCGAGACCGTGCGCGTCGCCACCATCGGCGATGTCGGGCCGGGCCTTGCGAAATATGATCTGGGCGACCGGCTGATACCCATCCGCGTGCAGTTGAAGGACAGCGCCCGCGAACAATTGCAGACGATTGAAAATCTTCGGGTGTCCACCGGGCGCGGCGGCTCGGTTCCCCTGTCAAGCATCGCCTCGGTCGCCTTTGGCCAGGGCCCCGCGAGCATCACCCGTTACGACGGCTCGCGGCGCATCGCGGTCGAGGCTGACCTCGTCGGCGAGGCGGCGCTCGGCGAAGCCGTCGAGGCGGCGCTGGCGTTGCCGGCGGCGAAAAACCTGCCCGCGGGCGTGATCGTGCGCCAAGCCGGCGACGCGGAAATTATGGGCGAGGTGTTTGATAGCTTCGCCACCGCCATGGGCGCTGGCATACTCATGGTGTTCGGCGTGCTGATCCTGCTGTTCGCCAGCGTGCTTCAGCCCGTCACCATCCTGTTCTCGCTGCCGTTGTCCATCGGCGGCGTTGTCGGCGCCCTGCTGCTGGCGCGGATGCCGTTTTCGATGCCGGTCGTCATCGGCTTTCTAATGCTGATGGGCATCGTCACTAAAAACGCCATCATGCTTGTTGATTTCGCCATCGAGCAGATGGCGGCGGGCATGCCGCGCACCGAGGCGATTGTCGATGCCGGGCGCAAGCGGGCCCGCCCGATCATCATGACAACGATTGCCATGGCGGCGGGCATGCTGCCGGCCGCCTTTGCGCTGGGCGAGGGCGGAGAGTTCCGCGCGCCGATGGCGGTCGCGGTCATGGGCGGGCTGTTTTTATCGACACTGCTGTCGCTGATTTTCGTGCCGGCGGTGTTCACCATCATGGACAGCGCGGGTCAGGCCGTCTGGCGCTTTTTTAGCCGCTTTGTGGGCGAGCGGGACGAATCGCCCGCAATCCCTACGGGAAGCCTGCCGACGGGCCTTGGGGCGGCCCGGCAAGCTGATGTCGGGGAAGACCCCGCCGGGGCTGTCCAAGCCGCGCGGCTGGCCCAACGCCCCGTCCTCGTGCCGCCGCCCGCGCCTATTGCCAACCCCAAAGCATCAACGGGTTGATGCGCCGGCGCTGCCTCTCCCGGATGCAGTCTGCCATTTTTTAAGGCAAAATATGCCGGGCATGGTGCTTTTTGACGCGCCTGCCACCCCTTTAAGCAGAGCGGCTGTTTCTTGGGCGATCCCGCATTAAAACGTTGTAAATCGCAGTCATTGCCATACCCGCGCGGATGGCACGTCAGTTGCTAGCCCCCTCTGTCCACCACGGACGCTAACGCCCGGGCGGGAAGCCTGGCTAATGACGGGGATGAGTATGGCTATCACTCGCAGGAACATGTTGCGCGCCACCAGCGCGCTTGTCGGCGGCGCATTGACGCTCGGTTCATTCGGCGCTCTGGCGCAGGGCGCGGGCACCATCAAAGTCGGCATTCTCCATTCGCTTTCCGGCACCATGGCGATCAGCGAGACGACGCTGAAAGACGTGATGCTGATGCTCATCGAGGAGCAGAACAAAAAGGGCGGCGTTCTCGGCAGAAAGCTTGAGGCCGTTGTCGTCGATCCCGCCTCCAACTGGCCGCTGTTTGCCGAAAAGGCGCGCGAGCTGATCTCGAAGGAAAAAGTCGACGCCGTGTTCGGCTGCTGGACCTCGGTGTCCCGCAAATCCGTGCTGCCGGTGTTCGAGGAGCTGAACTCCATTCTCTTCTACCCCGTGCAGTACGAGGGCGAGGAATCCCAGCGCAACATTTTCTACACGGGCGCCGCGCCGAACCAGCAGGCGATTCCCGCTGTTGACTATCTGATGAGCAAGGAAGGCGGCTCGGTGAAACGCTGGGTGCTCGCCGGCACCGACTATGTTTATCCGCGCACCACAAACAAGATTCTTGAGGCCTATCTCAAGGCCAAGGGCGTCGCGCCGGCCGACATCATGATCAACTACACGCCCTTTGGTCATTCCGATTGGCAGACCATCGTCGCCGACATCAAGAAGTTCGGCTCCGCCGGCAAAAAGACCGCCGTCGTCTCCACCATTAACGGCGACGCCAACGTCCCCTTCTACAAGGAGCTTGGCAACGCGGGCCTGAAAGCCACCGACATTCCCGTCGTCGCCTTCTCCGTCGGCGAAGAGGAGCTGGCGGGCATCGACACCAAGCCCCTCGTCGGCCATCTCGCCGCCTGGAACTATTTCCAGTCGTCCGACGACAAGGCCAACAAGGATTTCATCGCCAAGTGGAAGGCCTTCACCAAAAACCCGAAACGCGTGACCAACGATCCCATGGAGGCTCACGTCATCGGCTTCAACATGTGGATCAAGGCCATCGAAAAGGCCGGCACAACGGCGCCTGACGCGGTGATCGACGCCATGGTCGGCGTCTCCGTGCCCAACCTCTCGGGCGGTTTGTCGACGATGATGCCGAACCATCACATCACCAAGCCGGTTCTCATCGGCGAAATCCAGGCGGACGGCCAGTTCAACACGGTCTGGCAGACGTCCGGCACCGTGGTGGCCGAGGAATGGTCGCCGCACCTCGAAGGCTCGCGCGACCTGATTTCTGACTGGCGCAAGCCGATGTCCTGCGGCAACTTCAACGTGAAGACCGGCAAGTGCGGCGGCAAGGGCGCGTAATCCCCGCCTGACCCGCGGGAGGCGGTTTGACCGCCTCCCGTTTCCATTGTCGCGGCATAACGCTATCAGAGCGCTCCGGCGGACAGGTTTCCGCCGGCAGGGAACGCTTATGTTTGATTCCCGAAGGAACTGGATGAAATCCGCGGTCCGGGGTTTGCGCGGGCTCGCGCTGATCCTTGGCATGGCCGCCGCGCTGCTGGCGGCCCCCGGCTCGGCGCTTGCCGACGCGGCGGATGATATTCTGGCGCGGTTCGCCACCGACCGTTTCGCCGACACGGAGAAAGCCATCGCCGACCTTGCCGGCTCCGGCCTGCCCTCCGCCTCCGCGATCCTTGAGGCGCTCGCCGCCAACAAACTGCTGTTCGACCCGCAGGAAAGAAAGATTTACATCGGCGCGGAGGGCGCGCCGCTGATTGACGCGAAAACCGGCGCCAAAGCCGATGCCGCCGACGCCGCCGCCATGAAACGCGTGCGCACCAACAACGCCGTGCGCACGGCGTTGCAGGCGGCGCAGGGCGCGCTGGGCCTGACGTCGCCCGATCCCGTCAAGCGCAGAAGCGCGGCTGAGGCGGTCTACAAAGCCCGCGATCCCGCCCAGAGGGCCGGCGTCGAAGCCGCGCTGGCGGCGGAAAAAGACCCGCAAATCCGCGATATTTTCTCGCAGGCCCGCGCCGCCATGATCGCGCTCGACGCGCAGGCGCCCGACGCTCAGAAACTTGAAGCGATTGACGTCATCCGCGCGCGCGCCAGCCGCGACACGATCTCGCTGCTGTCGGCGGTCGCCAACGCCAACAAGGACCGCGTCAAAGCGGCGGCGGAGGAGGCTTCCGCCGCGCTCCAGGCCCGCCAAGCCCTTTGGAGCCATGTGCAGAACATCTGGTACGGCCTATCGCTCGGCTCCGTGCTTTTGCTGGCGGCCATTGGCCTTGCCATCACCTTCGGCGTGATGGGCGTCATCAACATGGCGCACGGCGAAATGGTGATGATCGGCGCCTATACGACCTTCGTCACGCAGGAGTGGATCCGCACGCACAATCCGGCGCTGCTGGATTATTCGCTGCTGTTCGCGGTTCCGCTGGCCTTCCTCGTCACCGGCGCCGTCGGGGTCGCCGTCGAGCGCTCCATCATCCGCTTTCTCTACGGCCGGCCGCTGGAGACGCTGCTGGCGACCTTCGGGCTGTCCCTGATCCTCCAGCAGGCGGTGCGCACAATTTTCGGCGCCAACAACCGCGAGGTCAGCGCGCCGGCGTTCATGTCAGGCTCGTTCGAATGGGGAGGCCTCGCCATCACCTCCGGGCGCATGTGGATCATCGTCTTCGCGCTGCTGGTTTTCACCGCGCTGCAATTGCTGCTGCGCGCCACGCCCTTTGGCCTGCGAATGCGCGCGGTGACGCAGAACCGCCGCATGGCCTCCGCCATGGGCATCGACACCAACCGCGTCGATGCGCTGGCGTTCGGGCTGGGATCGGGCATTGCCGGGGTCGCCGGCGTGGCCCTTTCGCAAATCGACAATGTCTCGCCCAACCTCGGCCAGAGCTACATTATCGACAGTTTCATGGTGGTTGTCTTCGGCGGGGTCGGCAATCTCTGGGGCACGCTGGTGGCGGGTCTCACGCTGGGCGTCGCGAATAAATTTCTGGAGCCTTTCGCCGGCGCGGTGCTCGGCAAAATCGCGCTGCTGGTCTTCATCATTCTGTTCATTCAAAAACGCCCGCGCGGCCTGTTCGCGCTCAAGGGCCGGTCGGTGGAGGCCTGATGGCCCGCGCCGGCCCCCCATTTCTCGACACGCGGGGAATCATCTTCCTCGCCATCCTTATCGCGGCCGCCGTTCTGGTGCCTGTGATGGCGCTGGCAATGCCGCCGGGCTCGTTCTTTCACATGCCGGTCTATCTTGTCGCGCTGTTCGGCAAGTATCTGTGCTTCGCGCTGCTGGCGCTGGCGCTTGATCTCGTGTGGGGCTATTGCGGCGTGCTGTCGCTCGGGCACGGCGCGTTCTTCGCGCTCGGAGGCTATGCCATGGGCATGTATCTGATGCGTCAGATCGGCTCGCGCGGCGTCTACGGCAACCCGGACCTGCCCGATTTCATGGTGTTTCTCAACTGGAAGGAGCTGCCCTGGACCTGGTGGGGCTTCAGCTCATTCCCCTACGCGATGATGATGGTGCTGCTGCTGCCTGGCGTCCTCGCCTTCGCTTTCGGCTGGTTCGCCTTCCGCTCGCGGGTGACGGGCGTTTACCTCTCCATCATCACGCAGGCCATGACCTATGCGCTGCTGCTGGCCTTCTTCCGCAATGACATGGGCTTTGGCGGCAACAACGGCCTCACCGATTTCAAGGATATCCTCGGCTTCAGCGTGCAGGCCGGCTCGACGCGCGCGGCCCTGTTCTCGCTGTCGGCGCTGATGCTGGCGGGCAGCTATTTGATCGCGCGCGCCATCACCGTTTCCAAATTCGGCAAGGTGCTGATCGCCATCCGCGACGCGGAATCGCGCACGCGTTTCATCGGCTACCGCGTCGAGACCTACAAGCTTGCGGTGTTCGTTGTGTCCGCGATGATGGCGGGCGCCGCCGGCGCGCTTTACGTGCCGCAGGTCGGCATCATCAATCCCGGCGAATTCTCAACCACCAATTCCATTGAGGCGGTGATCTGGGTCGCCGTCGGCGGCCGCGGCACTCTGGTGGGCGCGGCGCTCGGCGCTGTCGTCGTCAACTTCGCCAAGACCTGGTTCACCGGCGTTCTGCCCGAGTTCTGGCTGTTTGCGCTCGGCCTGATTTTCATTCTGGTCACGCTGTTTCTGCCCAAGGGCATTGTCGGCACGATGAGCCAATGGACATCGCGCGAGCGCCGGCGCGCCGGCGGCGCTCCGGCGGCGGCGGAGTGAAAGGCATGGTGACGAACGCCGAAAACCCCAGCCTCACATCGTCCCTGTTGTACCTCGACGGCGTCAGCGTCAGCTTTGACGGCTACAAGGCTTTGCGCGGCCTGTCGCTGGTGCTGGCGCCGGGAGAGATGCGCGCCATCATCGGCCCCAACGGCGCGGGCAAAACAACGATGATGGACATCATCACCGGCAAGACCAGGCCCGATGAGGGCGAAGTGCTGTTCGCCGGCGCCACCGATCTGACGAGGCTGGACGAAGTCGCTATCGCGGAGCTTGGGATCGGCCGAAAATTCCAGAAGCCGACGGTCTTTGAGAGCCACACTGTCGGCGACAATCTTCTGCTGGCGCTGAAGGCCCCGCGCTCCGCCATGGCCACCCTGTTCGGCCGCCCGCCCGCCGATCAGCAGGAAAGAATCGACCGCATTTTGGAGACAACCCGCCTGAAAGACCTGCGCGCCAAACCCGCCGCCGATCTTTCCCATGGCCAGAAACAATGGCTTGAGATCGGCATGCTTCTGGCCCAGGATCCACGGCTTTTGCTCGTCGATGAGCCCGTCGCCGGCATGACCGATGCCGAGACGGCGCAGACCGCGGTTCTGCTGCGCGAAATCGCCAAAGACCATTCCGTTGTCGTGGTCGAGCACGACATGGGCTTTATCCGCGAGCTCGGCGTCAAGGTGACGGTTTTGCATGAGGGGGCGGTCCTTGCCGAGGGTCCGCTCGACGTGGTCAGCGCCGATCCGCGCGTGATCGAAGTGTATCTGGGACGCTGACATGCTCAACGTCGAAAATATCGATCTGTTCTATGGCGCGGCGCAGGCGCTGCGGGGCGTCACGCTGTCCGCCGCGCCGGGCAAAGTCACCTGTGTGCTCGGCCGCAACGGCGTCGGCAAGACCTCGCTGATGCGCGCCATTGTCGGCCATCATCCCGTCTCCGCCGGAAAAATCTTATGGCGGGACGCTGACATCAGCCGCATCGCGCCGCATGCGCGGGCGCGGCGCGGCATTGCCTACGTGCCCCAGGGGCGCGAGATATTCCCGCTGCTCAGCGTGCAGGAAAACCTCCACACCGGCTTCGCCCCGCTGCGCCGCGAGGACCGCAATGTGCCCGATGAGATATTCGATCTGTTCCCGGTGCTGAAGGATATGATGTGGCGGCGCGGCGGCGACCTCTCCGGCGGCCAGCAGCAGCAGCTTGCCATCGGCCGCGCGCTGGTCACCCGCCCGAATCTGCTGGTGCTGGACGAGCCCACGGAAGGCATCCAACCCTCGATCATTAAGGATATCGGGCGGGCCATCGAATATCTGCGCGCCAAGGGCGATATCGCCATCCTCCTCGTTGAGCAGTATTTTGACTTCGCGCGCGAGCTGGCGGACGATTTTTATGTTCTCGACCGCGGCGCCGTGGTTATGGCGGGCGACCGGGCGTCGATGGTGGAGAGCGATGTCCGAAAACACATGTCGGTGTGATTCATGACGACCGTCCCGGCCTATGTACGGGCGCGGGGCGGGATTCGCGCCGTGTTCCGGGCGCGGGACGGGCGCACCCATGCGGAAAGCGTGTTCGAGACGGGCGGACTGCGCCTGCGTTTTCCCAAGACGGCGCGCGGCTGCGAGGGCGTCATCGTCAACACCGGCGGCGGCGTGGCGGGCGGCGACCAGGCGGATTACGATTTCACCGCCGGGGCGGAATCCGACGTTGTGCTGACAACAGTCGCGGCTGAAAAAATCTATCGCGCCGAACAGGACCCAGCGGAAATCAGCCTGTCCCTGCGGGCCGGCGAACGCTCCACGCTGGCGTGGCTGCCGCAGGAAACCATCCTGTTTTCGGGCGCGAGGCTGCGCCGCCGTCTCGATGCGGATATGGCGGCGGATGCCTCGCTGACCATTGTCGAGGCCCTTGTGTTCGGACGTATGGCGATGGGCGAACTCGTCGTCGAGGGCGAATTGCATGACCGCTGGCGCGTGCGCCGCGGCCGAAAGCTGATTTTTGCCGAGGATTTGCGCATCGACGGCGATATCACCGGCACGCTCGACCGGCCCGCCGCCGGGCGCAAAGGCCGCGCCACCGCAACGATTTTGCATGTCTCGCCCGGCGCGGAAGGGCGGCTGGAGGATGTGCGCGCCGTGCTGGCCCATGCGCCTTGCGAATGGGGCGCCAGCGCGTGGAACGGCATGCTCGCGGCGCGCCTCATTTCGCCCTCGCCGGAAATGCAGCGCGCTGCTATCGTGCTGGCACTTCAGGCGCTGCGCGGCTGCGCGCCGCCGCGGGTTTGGAGCTAGCCGGAGGCATTCGTGAATCTGACGCCGCGCGAGAAGGATAAACTGCTGATCGCCATGGCCGCTGTGGTGGCGCGCCGGCGCCTCGAGCGGGGCGTCAAACTCAACCATCCCGAAACAATCGCGCTGATTACGGATTTTGTCGTCGAAGGCGCGCGCGACGGGCGCAGTGTCGCTGACTTGATGGAGGCCGGCGCCCATGTCGTCAGCGCGGATCAGGTGATGGACGGCATTGCTGAAATGATTCACGACGTGCAGGTGGAGGCGACGTTTCCGGACGGCACCAAGCTCGTCACCGTGCATCAGCCGGTGCGCGGCGCGGGCCATGCGCTCGTGCCCGGAGAAATCATTGCCGCGCCCGGCGAAATCATCATGAACGCGGGCCGCAAAACGCTCACTCTGAGCGTCGCCAACAGCGGCGACCGGCCGATCCAGGTCGGCAGCCATTACCATTTCTTTGAAACCAATCCGGCGCTGAAATTCGACCGCAAAAAAGCCCGCGGCATGCGGCTCGATGTCGTCGCCGGCACCGCCGTGCGTTTCGAGCCCGGCCAGACCCGTGAG
>JANYFM010000097.1 GCA_025362655.1 Hyphomicrobiales bacterium
AGGCGGTGATCGCCGCCGCGGATATCGAGATCATGGCGAAACGTTTCCAGAAAGCCTCCCAATCAAGACCGCCGCGCGCGGACAGCGCCAGGCTTGCCCCGGCCAGTCCCAGAAACGCCGAGGCGACGATATGGCCAAAAAACATGAAGCCTGGCGAATAGGGAAATTCCCTCGGGATAAGCCCGAAAAACCCGAGGTCCCAAGTGAAATGAAAAACGAACATGCCCAGCAGCGCCGCGCCCCTCAGCGCGTCGATGGCGCTGATGCGCGGGGGAGGGGAGGCGGGCGCGGCGTCGGTCATCGGTTTTCCCGGGTCAGCGCGGCGGCGGCGCGCATCCGGATGCCTCATATCAGAAAAAATACCGGCGCCGCCCATGCGGCGCGCCTTGACAGCCCGTCCAAAAACCTAAAAGTGTAACCAAGGCTACACTTTCATGAAGAGGCTTCCAATTTGGCACCTTTGAAACGCGTCAGCGCCTTCGGATCCAGCGAACGCGCTATTGCCGCCGGCAGGGCGGCGCTGGAAGGCCGGCTCGGCGGGGCGCGCGGATTTCTCCCATTTGCCGGTCCCGCGGTTATCGCCTCCATCGCCTATATGGACCCCGGCAATTTTGCCACCAATGTCGAGGCCGGCGCGAAATTTGGCTACACCCTCCTGTGGGTGGTTCTGGCCGCCAATCTCGTGGCGATGCTGTTTCAGGCGCTGTCCGCGAAACTGGGCATCGTCACCGGCCTGAGCCTGGCGGAACAATGCCGCGGGCGCCTGCCGCCGTGGCTGGTTTATGCGATGTGGGGCGCCAGCGAGGTCGCGGCGATGGCGACCGATCTGGCGGAATTGCTGGGCGCGTCCATCGGCCTGTATCTGCTGACCGGCTTGCCGCTGATGGCCTGCCTGGTGATTGCCGGGCTTGTCACCCTTGCCATTTTGTCGATGGAGACGCGCGGGTTCCGCCCGCTGGAACTCGTCATCGGCGCCTTCGTGCTGGTGATCGGCGGCTGCTATTTGATTGAACTATTCATCGCGCCGCCCGATTGGGCGGACGCCGCGCGCGGATTGCTGACACCCCATCTGCCGGACGCGCGCGCCGTCACGCTCGCCGTTGGAATCATCGGCGCGACCGTCATGCCGCACGCCATTTATCTGCACTCAAGCCTGACGCGCGGCCGAATTCCCGTGAAAAACGCGGACGAGACGCGGCGTGTTCTGGCCTATTCCAACCGCGAGGTGCTCATCGCTCTGGCTTTTGCCGGGGCCGTCAATCTCGCGATGGTGGCGATGGCGGCGAAAGCCTTCCACGCGGATCATGCCGGCGTCGCCGAAATCGAGACCGCCTACCGCACGCTGATCCCGCTGCTGGGCGGCGCCGCGGCCTTTGTGTTTCTGCTGTCGCTGCTGGCCTCGGGCTTCTCAAGCTCCGTTGTCGGCACCATGGCGGGGCAGGGCATCATGCAGGATTTCGTCCGGTTCCGTATTCCCATGTGGGTTCGGCGCGCGGTAACGATGATCCCCGCCTTTATCGTCGTCGCCATGGGCGTGCGCGCCACGGAGGCGCTGGTCGTCAGCCAGGTCGTGCTGAGTCTGGTGCTGCCGGTGCCGATGATCGCGCTGGTTTATATGACCTCGCGGCGCGCGGTGATGGGCGATTTCGTCAATTCGCCCCTCGTCAGCGCGCTGGCGGTCATCGCCTCGGCGGGCGTGATCGCGCTCAACATGCTGCTGCTGGCGCTGGCGGCGGGCATTGAGGTGCCGGGACTTGGCGAATAAGACCCGGCGAACAAGAAATGGCCAATAGCGCTCATGCGAATACGCTGGCTCCGGCGAACCGCTCTTTCCAGCGGTGGATCGCCTCTTTGTTATAGATATTGTCGGGCGTTTGCCCGCGCAGCGCGGCCAGCATGGAGCGCACCGCCCATTCCATGCCCGGCCGCAGCTCGCCGTCCGAATTGAACGATGCCGACTGGGGCGACAGCAGCGCTTTGTCTCCCAGCGCGTGCAGCGGCGAATCCATTGGCAGGGGCTCGGTCTCGAACACGTCGAGCGCGGCGCCCGCGAGGCGCCCCTCCGCGATGGCCCGCGCCAGCGCCGCTTCGCGGATGACTTTGCCGCGGGATGTGTTGATGACCGTGGCGGATGGCTTCATCAGCGCGATCTCTTTTTCGTCCATCATGAACAATGTGTCCTTGGTCAGGACCACATGGAAAGACACAACGTCGGATTGCCTGAGCAGCGTTTCGTAACTGACCTTTTCCACCCCGGCGAGTTGAAACCGCGCCGGCTCCGCCAGCGGGTCGCAAGCGATCACCCGCACCCGCCACGGCGCCAGCAGCTGGCAGACCCGCGTGCCGATGCGCCCGAGGCCGGCAATTCCGATGGTGATCCCCTCGTAGCCGTCCGAATGCCGCCGGCCCAGATGCGTTGTCGCCAGAACCGGCTCGCGCCAGCGCCCGGCGCGCACGGCGGCGTCGCGCTCGACGACTTTCTTCAGCATCGCGAGAATAAACGCCAGCGTTGTTTCCGCGACGCCGAAGCAATTTGATTCCGTCGGCGCGTGGCAGACGAGAATGCCCAGCTCCGTCGCGGCCTCGATATCCACATCGTCAACCCCGACCGTGTATTTCGCCACAATGCGAAGCCGCTGCGAAGCCTCCAGCACGCGCCGCGACACCGGCGCATGGCGGATCATCGTGCCCATCATGCCCACGCTCCCGCGCGCCGCCGCGATGAATTCATCCTCGTGATCGCCCTTTTCCCATTGCCATTTTTTCTCGCCGCGGGTCAGCGAAACGCCGGCATGCTCCAACGGCGCGAGGATATCGGCGGGTTCGTCACGCGGGGCGAAAATAAGGACATTGGGCTTTGTCACAGGCGTTTCCTTTGGGTTTGCGCCAAGACTTTTGGTTTTGAGCCAAGACTTTAAGGCGGACTTGCGGGCCGGCTCAAGTCCCATCATGGTGAGGGCTGTCGAATCCGCGCGAGAGGGGGCCTGCAAAAATGATGACGCCGGAAGAACGCCTCGCCGCCGCGGATGTGCTCGAAAAAGCCGCGCGCGACCGTGTGCAGGCAACCCAGCTATCCATCACCTGGCCGCATATCGGTTTCGATGACGCTTACGCTATCTCCGCCGAGGGCGCGCGCCGGCGGGTCGCGGCGGGCGCAAAAATCATCGGCCATAAAGTCGGGCTCACCTCCAAAGCCATGCAGCGCTCGTCGATGATCGACGAGCCGGACTATGGCTATCTCTTCGACAATCAGATGATTGCCGACGGCGGCAAGGCCATTCACGATTCATTCTGCCTCCCGCGCGTCGAGGTGGAACTCGCTTTCATCATGGGTAAAACCCTGAAAGGCCCCGGCGTTAATCTGACGGATGTGCTGCGCGCCGCGGAATATGTCGTGCCGGCGATGGAAATCGTTGACGCGCGGCTGAAGGACACCCGCAAAATCTTCGACACGATCTCCGACAACGGCGCGGGCGCGGGCCTTGTGCTGGGCGGCCGTCCGGTGCGGCCCCTCGATGTTGATTTGCGCTGGGTCGGCGGCATGATGCTGAAAAACGGCGAGGTGGAGGAGACCGGCCTTGCCGCCGGCGTGCTCGGCCATCCCGCTATGGGCGTTGCCTGGCTTGCCAACAAGCTGGGCTCGCATGGCGTCGCGCTGGAGCCCGGCCACATCGTCCTTGCGGGCTCGTTCACGCGCGTTGTTTTTCCAAAGAAAGGCGACACGCTGCAAGCCGACTTCGGCTCGCTCGGCAGCCTTTCCATTCAGTTCATTTGAGGCGCCTCATGGAACTTCCGGTCAACAAATTCAAACACGGCCTCTCGCGCGGCGAGCTTCAGATAGGCCTGTGGTGCAGCCTTTGCTCCAACATCGCCGCGGAGGTCGTCGCCCACAGCGGCTACGATTGGCTTCTGCTGGACACCGAGCATTCGCCCAATGAGCTTCCCGATCTTGTCGCGCAATTGCAGGCGGTCGGGACGGGCACGGCATCCGCCATCGTGCGCCCGGCGTGGAATGACACGGTGCTGATCAAACGCGTGCTCGATATCGGCGCGCAAACGGTTCTGCTGCCCTATGTGCAAAACGCCGGGGAGGCGCGCCGCGCCGTCGCCGCCACGCGCTATCCGCCCCGCGGCGTGCGCGGCGTCACCGCCAGCGGGCGCGCCGCGCGCTACGGCCGCGTCGGCGATTACCTGAAACACGCCTCCGATGAAATCTGCGTTCTCGTCCAGGCCGAGACCCGCGAAGCGCTCGACAATATCGAGGCCATCGCCTCGGTGGACGGCGTTGACGGCGTGTTCATCGGCCCGTCTGATTTAGCCGCCTCGCTCGGCCACCTCGGCGATCCCGGCCACGCCGTTGTCCAAGCCGCCCTGAAGGAGGCGGCGGACCGCCTGAAAAAGGCCGGCAAGCCTGCGGGCATCCTCACATCCAATGAGGAGGAGGCGCGCCGCTTCATTGAGTGGGGCTATCTGTTTGTCGCCGTCGGCTCTGATCTTGGGCTGCTCTCGAAAAATGCGGACGCGCTCGCAAAGAAATTCAAATCCTAAAGGAGGCGCGTCGTGGAATATATCGACGCCTTCAATCATTTTTTCCCCCGGCGTTATTACGACGCGATGCTGGAAACGCCCGCCGGGCAAAAGGATTTGGGCAAGCGCATGCGCGGCATTCCCGCGCTGTCGGATATCGGCGCGCGGCTGCGGGTCGTCGAGGGATTCGCGAATTATAAACAGGTGCTGTCCATGGGACTGCCGCCCGCCGAGCGCATATGGGGGCCGGAGCTTTCCCCTGAGATGACGAAAATCGGCAACGACGGGCTTGCGGAGACCGCCGCGAAATATCCCGATCATTTTGCGGGATGGTCGGCGCTGCTGCCGATGAATGCGCCGGACGCCGCCGCCCGCGAGGCGGAGCGCTGCCTGCGCAACGGCGCCAATGCGGTGCAGATCGCGACCAACGCCAACGGCGAGCCGCTGGACGAGGCGAAATTCCGGCCGATTTTCGAAATTATCGCCAAATCGGGCCGCCCCGTTCTGCTGCATCCCGCGCGCACCCGCGCCATGCCGGATTACCCCTCGGAGACTTATTCGAAATACGAGATTTGCAGCGTTCTCGGCTGGCCTTATGAAACCGGCGTGACGCTGGCGCGGCTGGTTTTTTCCGGCATCATCGACGCCAATCCCGGCCTGAAAATCGTCGCTCATCACTGCGGCGGCGTGATCCCCATGCTGGCCGGGCGCGTCGGCCATTCGTGGGATCAGCTGGGCTCGCGCACGTCCGAGGAGGATTACACGCTGGTGCTGAAACGGCTGAAAAAACGCCCTTACGATTATTTCACGGACTTTTACGGCGACACCGCGCTGGAGGGCGCGCGCGGCGCGACGCTCTGCGGGATCGATTTTTTCGGCGCGGACCATGTGCTCTTCGCTTCTGACTGCCCCTTCGATATCGAGAAGGGGCCGGGCTATATCCGCGCCACCATCGCGGTGCTGAATTCGCTCGGCCTGCCTGCGGGCGATCTGGAAAAAATATGCCATGGCAATGCGCGAAAGCTGTTTGGCCTGAAAGCGGCGTGAAGCCGCCGGTTGCCACCCCGCGGTCCAGCGATTAGAAGCGCCGAATCCGCAACAGGAAATCTTCATGCGCCCTTCCAAACGTCAGCCCGGCGAGCTTCGCGCCGTCAGTCTTGAGCGCGGCGTCGCGCGCTATGCCGAAGGCTCCTGCTTCGTCAAATTCGGCGACACCCATGTGCTCTGCACGGCCAGCCTTGAGGACAAGCCGCCGATGTGGCTGCGCGGCCAGGGGCGCGGCTGGGTGACGGCGGAATATTCCATGCTGCCGCGCGCCACCAATACCCGCACCCGGCGCGAATCCGCCGCCGGCAAAGTCTCCGGGCGCACCCAGGAGATACAGCGCCTTATCGGCCGCTCGCTGCGCGCGGTGGTCGATCTCCAAGCCATGGGCGAGCGCCAGATCACCGTCGATTGCGACGTGATTCAGGCCGACGGCGGCACCCGCACCGCCGCGATCACCGGCGGCTTTGTGGCGCTGTATGACTGCCTCAAATGGATGCGCCAGCGCTCGATGGTCAAGGAAATCCCGGTGCGCGATCATGTCGCCGCGGTGTCCTGCGGCATTTGCCAGGGCGTGCCGGTTCTGGATCTGGATTACGCCGAGGATTCCGCCGCCGAAACGGACGCCAATTTCGTCCTCACAGGCAAGGGCGGCATCGTCGAGGTGCAGGCGACGGCGGAGGGCGCGATTTTCAGCGAGGCGGAGCTGATGTCCATGCTCGCCCTGGCGCGCGCCGGCATCGGCGGTCTCATCGATCTCCAAAAAATCGCCATCGGATAGGGGGCTGCCATGGGCCGGCGCTTTGAAGGCCGCGTTGTTATCGCCACCCACAACGAGGGCAAGCTGCGCGAAATGCGCGAATTGCTGGAGCCCCATGGCGTGGAATGCGTCTCCGCCGGAGAGCTTTTGCTGCCGGCGCCCGAGGAAACCGGCGACACATTCATCGCCAACGCGCTGATCAAGGCGCGCGCGGCGGCGGAGGCGGCGGGGCTGCCCGCGTTTGCCGACGATTCCGGCCTTTGTGTTGCCGCCCTCAACAATCTCCCCGGCATCACCTCGGCGCGCTGGGCGGGCGAGGCCGGGAGTTTTGCCGCCGCCATGGCCATGATCGAAACGCGGCTGCTGGAGCGCGGCTGCGTCAGCCCCGACACCCGCCGCGCGCATTTTGTCTCCGCCCTGGCCCTCGCGTGGCCGGACGGACACACCGAGACTTTCGAGGACCGCGTTGATGGCGTGCTCGTCCATCCGCCGCGCGGCGCCGCCGGTTTTGGCTATGATCCGATGTTCCAGCCCGACGGGCATGAGCGCACATTCGGCGAGATGAGTCCTGACGAAAAACACGGGCTGCCCGCCGACGGGTCGCGCGCATTGTCCCACCGCGCGCGGGCGTTTCAGGCGCTGGCGAAGGCCTGCCTCGGCGCGGAATAAGGCAGCCTTGCGCGCGCCCGCCCAAGTGCTAGTGTCCCCCCCGGAATCGACGCTCGCCCGTCAATTGAAAAATCCGGAGGAAACCCATGGACGACCTCAAGCCGCAAGCTCTTCCGCAAAATGTTGATCGACGCAAATTTTTGACCGGCGCCGCCGTTGCCGGCGCCGCTGTCGCGTCCCCGTCCGCCGATCCCGCTGGCGGCGCCGCGCAAGCCGCCGTTCGTCCCGCCACCGCGCTGCCGCCTTCGGCCTATGCGCTGCGGGCGGAAACCGCCGCCGTCGCCAGCCATGGCGGCCCGGTCTATGAGGGCAAGCCCGGCGGCGATTTCATGGTCGATGTCATCCGCTCGCTCGGCATTGAATATATCGCGACAAACCCCGCCTCCAGCTGCCGCGGCATCCACGAATCGATCATCAACTACAAGCCCGGCGAAAAGCCGGAGCTGCTGACAGTGATGCACGAGGAGAGCGGCGCCGGCATGGCGCACGGCTACGCCAAGGTCACGGGAAAGCCGATGGGCCTGCTGTTCCACGGCACTGTCGGCATCATGCATGCGAGCATGGCGATTTACAACGCCTGGTGCGACCGCGTGCCGATGTTCATCATGTCCGGCAACCACATGGACGCGGCGGACCGGCTGCCCAACGTGCCGACAACCCATGCGGCGCAGGACCCGCTGTCGATGATCCGCGATTTCACCAAATGGGATGACCAGCCCCAGTCGCTTCAGCATTGCGCGGAATCAATGGTTCGCGCTTACAAGATCACCATGACGCCGCCGATGGAGCCGGTGTGCATTTCGCTTGACGGGCATTTGCAGGATCATCCGATCCCCGAGGGCGCGAAGCTTTTCATTCCGAAATACACCCCCACCTCGCCGCCCGCCGGCGACGCCAACGCGGTGCGCGAGACTGCGCGCCTGCTCGCCGCCGCCGCCAATCCCGTGATCATCGTCGACCGCGCCGCCCGCACGGCCAAAGGCCAGACGCTGATTGTCGAGCTGGCGGAATTGCTCAACGCGTCCGTTGTCGATCAGTTCGGCCGGCAGAACATTCCCAGCCGCCATCCGCTCAACCAGACCGAGCGCGCCCGCGTCGTCGTCGCCGCCGCTGACGTGATACTCGGCCTTGAGGTCAACGATTTCTGGGGCACGGTGAATTCCTACACCGATAATATCGACGGCACCCAGCAATCGCGCATCAAGCCCGATGCCAAGCTGATCACCATCTCGACGCAGGACCTCTACATCCGCGCCAACTACCAGGAGTTCCAGCGCTTCCAGCAGGTCGATGTCTCCATCGGCGCCGACCCCGAGGCGACGCTGCCCGCGCTCATCGAGGAAGTGAAACGCGCGCAATCGGCCGACGGCAAAATGGCCAATCAAAAGCGCGGCGAGGAGCTTCGCAAAGCCTTCGGCCAGGCGCGCGAGCGCATCATGCAGAGCGCGGCGATCGCCTGGGACGCGCAGCCGATTTCAACCGCCCGCCTCTGCGCTGAATTGTGGGCCGTCATCAAGGACGAGAATTGGGCGATGGTTTCGCGCGATTCATCGCTTTCCAACTGGCCGCACCGGCTCTGGAACTTTGAAAAATACCACCAGTTCATCGGCGGCTCCGGCGGCGCGGGCGTCGGCTACGGCCTGCCGGCGGCTGTCGGCGCGGCGCTGGCGCTCCGGAGCAATGGCGTCATTCCCGTCAATCTCCAGAACGACGGCGATGCCATGTTTGCCCCGGGCGCGCTGTGGACGGCGGTGCATCACAACATCCCCATCCTCAATATCATGCACAACAACCGCGCTTATCACCAGGAGGTGATGCACGTGCAGCGCATGGGCAACCGCCGCAACCGCGGGATCGACCGCGCGCATATAGGCACGACGATCGACAATCCCTTTGTCGATTTCGTCTCGCTGGCGAAATCCATGGGCATGGCCGGCATCGGGCCGATCACCAACCCGGCCGATCTCGGCCCGGCGCTGAAACGCGGCCTCGCCATGGTGAAAGCCAAAGAGCCTGTCCTGATTGACGTCATCACGCAGCCGCGCTGAGGGGAACCGGAATGACAATGTTGAAATTTTTCGCGCCCGCGGCCGCCGCCGCGGGGCTCTTCCTTCATGTGTCCGCGGCTGGCGCCGCGGATGCCGCGAAAGGCAAAGAGTATTTCATGAACTACATGTGCTACGCCTGCCACGGCACCGCGGGGCAGGGCGCAAACACCGGGCCGAAACTCGCGCCCGATCCGCTCCCCCTCGACGCCATGATGAATTTCGTGCGCAACTCGGCGGGTCTGATGCCCGCTTACACCGCCGTCATTCTCAACGACGCGCAGTTCGCGGACATCCACGCCTATCTGTCATCGCTGCCGAAGACGGCGGATTACAAAACGATCCCGCTTCTGAACCAGTGAGCGGCGGCGCGGGTCTATAAATCATTGGGAGGGCAAGCCGATGCGCGCACGCGGAACACCGGCTGCTATTCTGATCGCGGCCGCGGCGCTCGCGTGCGGCGCGGCTGAGGCCAAAATCCTGCCCGGCAAAGGCGCGGCGAAAAACGTGCGCCTTGTCGGCGTTCACGATCTCGCCGCGCGGACCGCCTACCAGCCGGTCATCCACAAACAGGGCGCGCGCTGGATCGCTTACATCGGCCACCACGGCGGCCGCATGGTCAATCCGCTCACCGGCAAAGAAGAGGAGAACGGCACCTCGATCCTTGACGTGACCGATGTCCGCAAGCCCAGACTGCTGTTTCATATTCCCGGCGAAAAAGGCCTCGTTGTGCCGGGCCGCGAAACCGGGGGCGCGCAGATGGCGCGGGTATGTGACGGCGCAACGCTGCCGAAGGGCGATAAGTCCAAGACTTATCTGCTGCGCACCTACGGCGAATCCTCCAACGAGGTCTGGGACGTGACGATTCCCGAAAAGCCCGTGCGCATCGCCGTCATCGGCGGCTTCAAATCGACGCACAAGAATTTTTGGGAATGCGACACCGGCATCGCCTATCTCCCCGGCAGCGGCGACCCTTCAGTCTGGCGCGCCTCGCGCGTCACCCACATTTACGATCTTTCGGACCCCGCCAAACCTGTCAAAATCCGCGAATTCGCGCTGCCCGAGCAGAAAGCCGACGCACAGGGTTATAACCCCGGCCAGATTCACGGGCCGATTTCCACCGGCCCCCAGGGCAACCGCGTCTTTTTCGGCTACGGCACCAACGCGCGCGGCGTCGGCCAGATCGTTGACCGCGACAAACTGCTGAAAGGCGCTCCCGAGCCGACGGTTGAAAACCTGCGCGCGCCGGAGATCGGCCGCATCATGCTGCCCGCCTTCATGGGCGCGCACACGACATTCCCGCTCTACGATGTCGCTGTGCCAAACCTCGCCCATGACACGCGCGGCCAAACCCGCAATTTTGTCGTTGTCGTCAACGAAAACAACGTCACCGTCTGCGCCGAGCACCGGCAGATGGCGGTCTTCGTCGATGTCACCGACGAGGCGCATCCGCTGGGCGTCTCCACCTACGACGTGAAAGAGACGGATGACGATTTCTGCAAACACGGCGGGCGTTTCGGCGCCCATGCCTCGCATGAGAATATGACGCCCGTGTTCCATAAAAAGCTGATGTTCTTTTCCTGGTTCAACGCGGGAATGCGCGTTGTTGATGTGCGCGATCCCTATAACCCCAGAGAGATCGGCTATTACATTCCGCCGGTCACCAAAAACACCGACAAGCGCTGCGCCGACGAGGTTAAAAACACCGACTGCAAAATCGCCATCCAGACCAACAATATGGAGGTTGACGGCCGCGGCTACATCTACATCGCCGACCGCGCCAACACCGGGCTGTCGATTGTGGAATTGACCGGCGCCGCGCGGGCCCTGGCGGCCTATCCCAAGTAATACCGCTCCCGCATTCGCGCTTTCGCCGCCGCTGTAAACGGGTGGCGGCGCGTGTTTGCCCGCCATAAAACGCGCTGAGGAAAACCCAAAAAGGCGCGCCATGAGCGATCAACCCTATCTGCTTGACAACGCTTGGCGCCAGGGGCGCGAAAGGCTTGACGCGGTCGAGGCGTTCCTTGACCCTGGAACGATACGCGCCCTCAGCGCCGCCGGCGTGGCCGAGGGCTGGCGCTGCCTTGAAATCGGCGCGGGCGGCGGCTCCATCGCCGCATGGCTTTCGCGGCGGGTTGGCCCGCGGGGCCATGTTGTGGCGACCGATATCGACACGCGCTTCCTCGCCGATGCCGCGGGCGCCGCCAATGTCGAAGCGCGGCGGCACGATGCTGTCAGCGATCCCCTGGAGGAGGGCGCGTTTGATCTCGTTCACGCCCGTCTTGTGCTGGAGCATATTCCGCAGCGCGCCCTCGTCCTGCACAAGCTGGTGAAGGCCCTCAAGCCAGGCGGCCGCCTCGTGCTGGAATCCGTTGATTACGTGTCGGCGGTCCCGGTCAGCGCCCTCGGCGCGGATGAGCATAAGCGCACGCAAGAGGCGCGGCTGCGGGAATTTGCCAAAGCCGGCGTGCGCGCCGATCTCGGCCGCCATCTGCCCGCAATGATGCGCGCCGAGGGGCTGACCGGCATCGAAAACGAGGGGCGCGTTTTTGTGATGGAGGGCGGCTCCCCCGGCGCGCTTTGGTTTAAACTCTCGATGCAGCAGCTGCGCGGGCGGCTCACCGGCCCGGACAAACTCAGCGCGGCGCAAATCGATCAAATGCTCGAATGGTTCGGCGATCCCGGCTGGGCGGCGCTCTCGCCCATCATATTCGCCTGCGCGGGGCGGGCGCCGCCCGTCTGAGCCGCCCGCGCTATCTCTCCGGGCCGATCCATGGCAATCCCCTGCCATGCCCGCCGCTGATTCCGAGCCCGCTTCAACGCCCCGCCGTCCCGCTGTGACGCGCCTCGTGCTGGCCGATTTCCGCTCCTATGCCTCCCTCGATATTCCCATTGAATCCCGCTTGGTCGCGCTCACGGGCGACAATGGCGCGGGCAAAACCAACGTGCTGGAGGCGCTCTCGATGCTGACGCCCGGCCGGGGTCTGCGCCGGGCCGGCCTCGGCGACCTCGCCCGCGTTGGCGGGGCCGGCGGCTGGGCCGTTTCCGTGGAGGCGGAGACACCTGACGGCCTGATGCAATTTGGCACCGGAATCGACCCGTCGGAGGCGCAGACCCGCCGCTGCCGCATCGAGCGCGCGCCGGTCGGCTCCGCCAGCGCCTTCGCCGAGCATTTGCGCGTCGTCTGGCTGACCCCGGCCATGGACGGGCTGTTCAGCGGGCCGGCGGGCGAGCGGCGGCGGTTTCTTGACCGTCTCGTGCTGGCGGTCGACGCCGCCCACGGCGCCCGCGTCAATGCGCTGGACAAAGCCCTGCGCAACCGCAACCGCCTGCTGGAGGAGGGCGCCCGCGACCGGGCCTGGCTCGATGCCGCCGAACGGGAACTGGCGGCGGTGGCGGTCGCCGTGTCGGCAGCGCGCTATGAGACAGTGACGCACCTTGGCGCGCTGATCGCCTGCGGCCGGGATGAGGCCTCGCCCTTCCCTTGGGCGCAAATCGCCCTTGAGGGCGAGATTGAGCGGCTGATCCCGGATTTGCCCGCTTTGGAGGTCGAGGACCGCTACCGCGCCATGCTGGCCGCGGGGCGGGGCAGGGACGCCGCGGCCGGCAGGACCCTGATGGGTCCCCAGGCCAGCGATCTCGCGGTTCTGCACGGCCCCAAACAGGCTCAGGCGGCCCGCTGCTCCACCGGCGAGCAAAAGGCCCTGCTGGTGGGGCTGGTGCTGGCCCATGCCCGCCTGGTGGCGGCGATGAGCGGCATTGCCCCGCTGGTGCTGCTGGACGAAATCGCCGCCCATTTCGATCCCGTCCGCCGCGCCGCCCTCTATGAGGCGCTGGAAACGCTGGGCTCCCAGGTGTTCATGACGGGCGCCGATCCGGCGGCTTTCGCCGATATCGCGGGCCGCTCTTTGAGGCTGCTGGTGACGCCCGGCCAAATAACCCGGCTGGCCTGATTTTTCCCCATATGAATCCGTGCATTCGCGCATGGTTTCGCGCTAGAGTGCCCGTTGCGAATCGCGCACGCGCGCGGACGGCGGATTCCGCCCCGCTCCGCAATGATTCCAGGAAGCATTCCGCAGCATGGACGACGCAGCCGGCCCCCATTCGCCGACCCCGGAAAACGGCGATCCCAACGCCTATGGCGCGGATTCCATCAAAGTGCTGCGCGGCCTCGACGCCGTGCGCAAACGGCCGGGCATGTATATCGGCGACACCGACGACGGCTCCGGCCTGCA
>JANYFM010000099.1 GCA_025362655.1 Hyphomicrobiales bacterium
TCCTTCAGCCGCACCTGGAACGGGCGGTCCTCGGGTGTCGTCCGCGCCACCTCCTGGAATGCCTCGAAGTGCACGGCCGCCGACGACCAATGCCCCGTCATGTCGCGCACGGCGGTCATCAGCGCGCGCGGGCCGCAGCAATAGACGTGGCGGCCCGCGGGCTTTTCCAGAACCGGCCAGAGGTCGAGCGCCTTATCGGGATCGCCGCTGTCGTGGTGAAACGTGACGAGGCCGCTGAATTGCGGGCCGCTCAGTTCATCGAGGAACGCCGTCATGCCGGCCTCGCGCGTGAGATAATAAAGCTTGAAACGGGCGGAGCCCCCGCTTTTCAAATGGCGCATCATCGAGAGGATCGGCGTGACGCCGATGCCGCCGGCGATGAACAGAAAATTCCGGATGTTCGCCGCCAGCGGGAAATCATTGACCGGCGGGCCGGCGAAAATTTCGTCCCCCGCTTTTGCTTCGCCTGTCATCGACAGCGAGCCGCCCTCTCCATTGGCCTCGCGTTTGACGGCGATCACATAGCGGCCGCGTTCGGCGGGATCGTTGCTGAGGGAATATTTGCGCAGCAGGCCGTTGGGCGCGCGCAGATCGATATGCGCGCCGGCGGTGAATTCCGGCAGGTCCGCGCCATCGCCGCGCCCCAGTTCGAAGCGGAAAATATCCGCTGCGATTTCGGCCTTGGATGTTATGCGCAAAGGCATCGCCCGCGCTTCGAATTCTTCAGGGCTCATGCCGCCGTTCCTGTTGCCGGACGCTGTCGATCCTTAGAGGTCTAAACCCCGGTATTCAAGCGCGCTGAAGGGTCTCGACAGGGGAAATTCCGCATGTTAGAACGTCTTAGAGCGCTAAGATGTTTTGGAGGCGGCATGCTGACCCAGGAAGAAAATGACCTTCTCACCCGCGTCGAGGGCGGGGCTCCCATGGGCGCCATCATGCGGCGGCACTGGCTGCCGATCTGCCTCTCCGAGGAAATCCCCGAAGCGGACGGCGACCCCGTCAAAGCCCGGCTGCTGGGCGAGGACCTCGTGGTGTTCCGCGATTCCGACGGGCGTGTCGGTGTTCTTGATGAGCAATGCCCCCACCGAAAAGCCTCGCTGGTTTTCGGGCGCAACGAGGAATGCGGTCTGCGCTGCCTCTATCACGGCTGGAAATTCGACGTCGACGGCAATTGCGTGGATATGTCGAGCGAGCCCGGCGGCAGCGCTTTGCGCGAAAAGGTGAAGCACAAGTCGTATCCCGTTCACGAGGCGGCGGGTTTCATATGGGTGTGGATGGGGCCGGCGGAGGAGAAGCCCGCCTTCGATCCGCCGGTGTTCCAGCCGGCGCCGGAGACGCGGGTGTCGATCGCGCGGGTGATCGTCAATTGCAACTACGCGCAAATTCTCGAAGGCGCGATTGATTCCGCGCATTCCTCCTCGCTGCATTCCACCGACATGGTGCCGGCGCGCGTTGCCGGGGCCACCGCCGACAGCGAAATCTGGCAGCGGCCCTCGACGGATAAGGCGCCGCGGCTGTTTATCGAGCGCACCAGTTTCGGCTTCCGCTATTGCGCCATCCGCCGGCCGATCAAAGACCCGGCCACAATGGAATATGCGCGCACCACGATTTTCATCGCGCCCTACACGGTGCAGATACCGTCCAACGACATGTATAATATCGCGATCCTGCATGTGCCCGTGGACGACACGCGCACGGCGTTTCACTTCATCGCCTGGGGCGGGGCGACGACGCCGGGCACGGAGGAGTGGCGGAAGTTTCTGGCGATGCAGGTTGGCATCGATGTCGACAAGGGTTTCAACAACACGCGCACGGCGGCAAACAATTACCGGCAGGACCGCCAGGCGATGCGGCTCGGCGACTGGACCGGCATTCCCGGCATTCCCAATCAGGATGTGGTGATGTGGGAGACCATCGGACCCGTTGCGAACCGGAGCGATGAGCTGCTCGGCGCGAGCGATCTTGCGATCGTCGAATACCGCCGGCAGATGGTTGAGGCGGCGCGGGCTTTCGCGGCCGGCGGACCCGCCATCGGCGCGCATCAGCCGCGCATTCCCCACGCAAAACTGCACTCGTTCGAGGGCATCGTGCCCAAGGGCAGCGACTGGCGCACGCTCGGCGCCTCGCGGGAGGAGCTGGAATTCCGCGCCGCCCAGGGCGCGCGGGGGCTGGCGGCGGAGTAGGGGGTTATGCCAAAGGGCATGCCCTCCGGCGCCTCCCTCATCCGATCTCCACGTCCAGCCCCAAATCCAAAATCGGCGCCGAATGCGTCAGCGCGCCCGACGAGATGAGATCGACCCCGGTCTCGGCGATGGCCTTCACGCTTTCCAGATGAACGCCGCCGGAGGCCTCCAGCTTCACCCGGCCGGCTGACATTTTCACGGCCTCGCGCATTTGCTCGAGGCTCATATTATCGATCAGGGCGAAATCAGCGCCTTCCTCCAGCACCTCGCGCAGCTGCTCCAGCGTATCGACTTCGATTTCAATTTTGACGAGATGGCCGGCGGCGGCTTTGGCGGCGCGCAGGGCGGGCTTGATGCCGCCGCAGACGGCGACGTGATTATCCTTGATCAGAAAGGCGTCGTCGAGGCCGAAGCGGTGATTCATCGCGCCCCCGCAGCGCACCGCGTATTTTTCCAGCGCGCGCAGGCCCGGCGTCGTTTTGCGCGTGCAGCAGATTTTCGCGTTTGTGTGCGCGACCAGCGCCACATGTTGCGCAGTGAGCGTCGCGATCCCCGAGAGGCGGCAGACGAAATTCAGCGCGACGCGTTCCGCCGTGAGGATGGCGCGCGCGTCGCCTGTGATACGCGCGACGGGCGCGCGCTTGCCGTCGGAATGGGCGCCGTCGCGCGACAGGGCCTCGAACCGCAGGCTCGAGTCAACAATGCGGAACACGGCTTCGGCCACGGGGAGGCCGGCGAGCACGCCGGGCCTGCGCACGGCCAGAACAGCGCTGGCCTGCCGGCCGGCGGGAATCGTCGCGAGCGTGGTGATATCGCCGGCGCGGCCGAGGTCCTCATCCAGCGCGGCGCGCACGGTATTGTCGAGATAGACCGGGTTGAAGAAGGACATGGCCATGGCGGCTCCGAAAACATTTTTGATTCAAGTTCCGCGCGTCAGCGCGGGCGCGCCTTCGGGCTTGTCAGGAGGCCAAAGCCAAAGCTTTCGCCTCCTTAGCGGTAAATTCACACGCGCGGCGTGCCGCGCTTGCGGCCTTGTGACATATCGAGGAACAGATGTTCAAGCGCGGGCTTGGATTTCAGCATTCCCTGCTCATGGGAATAGCCGGCGAGCGTTTCGAGGTTATGCCGGTTTTTCGGGCTCAGGCCGTATTCCCACGGGTCTTTGCCGAGCAGCTTTTCCTGCTCCTCCATGGCGTGCCGCCACCACGCGAGCGGCGCGACGCGCGGGTTGAACATGCGGGCCATGCCCAGCGCTTTGGCTTTTTCGAAAGCTTTGTAAAGCTCAACCGGCGCCCACGGATATTGCTCCGCGATCCCCTGTTTCAATCCAAGCACATGCATGATGGGGAAGATTTTCGTTTTTTTATAGAAAGCGGTTTCCTCGGCTTTGTAATCATCGAAAAGCCGCGCCACGGCTGGATTGCCGCTGACATAAGGCGCGATCAGATCGGTATGCAGCACGGCATCCAGCTCGCCGCTGACAAGCATGTCCTCAAGCGAGGCTTCATCCGGAAGCCGCGTCAGGCGCAGGCCAGGCGGCGGCGTGAAGTCAACATCCTCGTCCAGCTCCGAATGCCAATCGATGGATTGATGGGGCACGCCGTATTCATGCTCCAGAATGCCGCGCATCCACAAAATCGCCGTGGCCTGAAAGGATTTAACGCCGACTTTGCGGCCGATGAGGTCTTTGGGGGTTTTGATGCCTTTTGACGTGTTGACGAAGACGAACTCGTGGCGGAAGCGCCGGTGCGGAAACACGGGGATCGCGTCAAAGGGTAGGCCGGCATCGCGCGCCAGAAGATAGGACGAGGCGGAGACCTCGGCGAGGTCGAATTCGCGGCCGCGTAGAAAGCGCCAGTGGCGCGTGGTGGAATCGAGAGCGGTGAGGACCGTCAGCTCGATTCCGTCAGGCTTGACGGAGCCGTCGATCAGCGGGCGCGTGATCTCGTAATCGCCGACGGCCAGGGTGAGGCGGATATCGGCCATGCCTAGACTTGCTTTGCGAAGAACTTGTCCATTTTCTGCTCGACACCGTTTTTGCTGGTGGCCTCGACCCAGATTTTCTGGATTCGCGGGTCCTGATCCTCGTATTCATACTGGTCGCCGCCCTCTTTGATGGAGGTTGAGACCGCGCCCTTTTCACCTGGCTTGAGGCCGAGCAGCGAGCGGCGGTTTTGCGTTGTGAGCGGATAGCGCAGGCCCCCGACGCCGGTGGCAAGGTAGCGCGCGGGCTCGCGGCTGGTGTTGAAGTGCTGGTGAAACTGCTGATCGGCGGGCGGGAAGACGACGCCGTGGCCCCAGTCAATGCGCAGGAAATCCTTGTCCTTGTCGAACCACAGCAGCGAATAGCCGGTCCCCGTCACGCACATGACGTGAAAGCCGGCGCCGTGGCGATGGCCTTTTTTGTAAGTGCCGACGGGCATTTCCGAAATATGCGCGTGCATGGTGCCGTCAGCCAGCACGAACATGATATTGGTGCCGCCGGCGCCGCGGTCACCCCAGGTTTTCAGCGGAATACCCGCGAGATCGGGAACGAAATTCGTCTCCCACATGTGGTTGCCCGGCCGCACGGTGATGAGATCGCCCTCGCCGCTGTAGTAATTGTCTTTGCCGGCGCGCTCCATGAAAGCCACATCGGTGTCGAAAACGAATTTCTCATTGTGGAAGATGTTCAGCACCAGCGGCAGATCGGTGGTGGTGACAAGCAGCGCGCGCTCGCGGCCGCTGGAATTGAAATGGCGGTGCTTCGCGTTCAGAGGAATCGCGAACAAAGATTTCGGCCCCCACTCAAAGCTGCGTTTGGCGCCGTCGGCAAACTCAAGCTGCGTGGAGCCGGAGCCCTCCAGCACGTAGTAGACATCCTCATAGAGATGGCGCTGCGGCGCGGTGGAGCCGGCGGGCGGAATGTCCATGAGGAACATGTTGCAGAAGTCGCCGCGGCCTTTGAGATGCACGGCGGCGCCTTTGACGCCGTATCGCGGCCACGTCTTCGTTTCGACCTTGAAAAGATCGATGCCGTAATCCTCGGCGACGGGAAGGCCCTCGCGCGCCACCCAGTCGAGATAGGGATCGACACCGTAGCGCGCGGCGATTGGCTCGTTCATGGCTTTCTCCTCTGCGGCGGTTACGAAAACAGCAGCGATTTGATAACGACGGGGACGACGCCGGGCGGGCTGATCAATTCGCCGACGTCAACATAGTCAAGCTCCTGAAGCTGCACGCCGTCGATGCTGACGAGCTCGCCGGGCAGATCGAATTCGTGTTTTAGCAGATTGCCCATGGCGCCGCCGATATCGCCGTCGATCATCAGCAGCAGCGGCTCGCGGCGTTTGCCGCCCGGCGCGGCGGCCTCCGCAATGCCGCGCGCGCAGGCGGCGAGGCGCGAATATTCGGGGTCGCCGGCAAAGGCGAAGGAGACGGCCATGCGGCCGCCGGGCTCAATATCAAGCTGCGCGCATTTTTGCGTAATGGCGGCGGCGATGGCGGCGGAGTCGATGGGTCCCGAGAGATCGAGGCCGATGGGCACGACGGGCACGTTATGCACCGGCAGCACGCCGGGATTCGAGAGATAGATCGTCTTGCCGCTGACCTGCACGGTGAACTGCGAGGCGCCGATGACGGTGGCGCGAATGCGGTTGCCGGGATCGATCACAGGCAGGGCGCCGCGCGCCTTGAGGCCGGCGCGGACCTCCATTGCGAGCTGGCGCGCGATGTCGCCGAAATCCCGTGTCTCCGTCTCGAAAATATATTCGGATACGCCGCCTGAGAAGGTCAGCGCTTCCGGCGCGAGGGAGCGGTCGAGCGGTTCGGTCAGCTCAAGCGCGCGGCCAAGATCATCCCGCGCGCCGCCGGTGATTTGATCGACCAGCAGCACAGCGAGGCGCGCCGCGATTTTACCGCGCGCGGCGGGATCCGCGAGGGATTTGGCATCGGTGGCAAGTCCCAGATCGCGCGCCACGAGCCAGGCGGATTGATCGACGCGGGTCCAGGCGCCGGCTGCGTCCTGAGCAATAAGCCGGCCGCCGACCGCGAAGGCCGCGACTGATTTAACGATGCCTTTGTCAATCATCGCCAGCTTCGTCGTGCCCCCGCCGATATCGACATGCAGCACGCGGATTTGGCGTTCGCGGGACAGGGCCACAGCGCCGGAGCCATGGGCCGCCAGGGTGCATTCAAGCTTGTGGCCGGCGGTGGCGCAGACAAATTTACCGGCCTGGTCGGCGAACAACTCGTCGATGGCGCGGGCATTCGCGCGTTTGACCGCCTCGCCGGTGAGAATCACCGCGCCGGAATCGACATCGGCGCGTTTCATGCCGGCCGCGGCGTAGGAATCGCGGATGAAATGATCGAGCGCGTGGGCGTCGATCGTGCCGTCGTTGAGAAACGGCGTCAGCAGGATGGGCGAGCGCTGGATGACCTCGCGTTTGGTCACGAGGAAGCGGCTGGAAAGGCCCTGCGACTGGCGCTGCAGCGTCACCTTCGCGAATAGGAGGTGCGACGTGGAGGAGCCGATATCGATGCCGACCGTGTTCAGCTCAACGGTTTCCTGCGACCAGATGAATTTTGCCATGCCGGCTTTGTCGGCCTCGCTGAGGCCGGCGTGCTCATGATCGAAATCGATGTCGTGCATGGCGTTCCCGCGCGGAATTTCCGCAGCCTTCAATTTATTAGCTCTCTAAGACTTTTCTTAGATGGGCCGGGCTGTGTTGTCCACTGCGCGGCGGCGGCTCCGGGGTCAGATATCCCAATCGCCGGGCACGAAGCCTTTTGCGCGCGCGCCTTCGATGTAAAAGCGCCAAAGCTTGTTCACGTGCGGGCCACGTTTGAAATAGAGCTCGAAGGATTCCATGTCGGCATCCGACAACGGCAAGACGCGCCCGATGACACAGGCATTGTGCATCGCCTGCGCGTTCTCGACGAAATGAATGGAGTCGCAAAGCGCGGCATCGACGGATTCCGCTGTGATCACCTGCCCGTGGGCGCGGATTTGCAGCGCGTGATGGGCGCCCAGCGTGCCGGCCACGGCCCGGCCAAGCGCGGAATTGGCGACATGGGCGGGATCGGTGTGGACGGGGATGCCGCTCTTCCAGCGCACCGCGTGGTTTTTGACGACGCGCAGCGGCACGCCCTCCACCAGCGTGAAGGAATTGGTGAGATCGTGGTGAAAATGCGCGACAGAATTGACATCGCTCCGGGCGCGCAGAATTTCGCCATGCAGGCAAACCTCGGCGGGCGGCGCACCGCCATCGGGTCCCTCCAGCACTTTGCCGTCATAATCGCAGATCAGCAGATGCTCCGGGCGGAGGCCGGAGCGCGGCTGGTCGATGGGCTGGATCAGAAAGGCATCGCGGCCGGGCAGACGCGCGCTGACGTGGCCGCTGTAACTCATAATGCCCTGATCGACGAGAATCTGCGTGGCGGCGGCGACCTTCATGCGCAGGCGCAGATCGCTGTTGGGCGGCACGGACGGGGTTTGTGTCATGGGGTCTCGCGGGCAGGGCGGCGAAGCGCCGGAACCAAGCGCGACATGTGCGGGTTGAGGCTGGGATTGTCCAGTCCGGGGGGCCGGCCCGGCGCCAATGCGATTGTCGTGTTCCCTCCGGAGCCGTTTGCAAAGCCGCCGCGATTCTATACTTGTCACAGGCCTGATGCCTTGGGCTCAACTTATCGATCAACAGCGCGGGCGGAATATGGACAACGACATTCCAACCCTGTTTCAATGGGCGGGCGGCGCGGCGGCGCTTGAGCGGCTGACAGAAAGTTTTTACGTCAAAGTCAAAGCCGATCCGCTGATCGGGCCGATTTTTGCGGGCATGGATGCGAAGCACCCGCATTATGTGGCTTAAGCCTCGGTCCCACTTTGCCTTTACGGCGGAAGCGCCATGACAGCCCTGTCGCGCCTTGTCCTCTGCGCCATCGCGCTCGCGTTTGCCGGATCGCCGTGCGCGGCGGTGGCGGGCGATCCCGTCATCGTCTTCGCCGCCGCGAGTTTGAAGAATGCTCTCGATGAGGCCGCTGATCTGTTCAAGGCGCGGACGGGGACGGAGCTTAAAATCAGTTACGGGGGCTCGCTGGCTCTGGCCCGCCAGATGGAAAACGGCGCGCCCGCGGAGATTTTCGCCTCCGCCGATGAGGAATCGATGGACTATGCGGCCGGGAAAAAAACCATCCGCCCGGACAGCCGTTTCGATTTTTTGGGCAACAGGCTCGTCGTTATCGCTGAAAAAAGCTCGGCGCTGACCGGCCTTGCGTTTACCCCGGAAGCTTTTGCGCGGGCGATGGGCGCCGGCCGCATAGCCACGGGAGAGACAACCTCGGTCCCGGCGGGAAAATACGCCAAAGCCGCGCTGGAAAAGCTGGGGCTTTGGCCGCTTGTTGAAACGCGGCTGGCGATGTCTGACAACGTGCGCAACGCCATGACTTTCGTGTCGCGCGGCGAGGCGGCGCTCGGCATTGTCTACGCGAGCGACGCCGCCGCCGATCCCGCCGTCAGGGTGGTTGCTGTGTTTCCCGAGGAATCGCACCCGCCGATTGTCTATCCCTTCGCCCTCACCGCGATTGCCAAAAATTCGGCCGCCGCGGAGTTTTTGCTTTTCCTGCGTTCGGCGGAGGCGCGGCGGGCGTTTGAGAAACAGGGTTTTTCGACGCTTTAGCGGGTGGATCCGCCGCACATTACCAAAACATGCGGTGTGGACCGCCGACGGCAGGATACTCTGGAGCAGCGGCATCTACGGCTTTCGCGATGAGGTCGCGCTTTATGACAACACGTTCCAGCCCTACGGGCAGATTTTCGTCATGAACGCCGACGGCACCGGCAAACGCGTGCTCACCGACAGCCTGTGGGAGGATTCGATGCCGCTGTATGTGCCGGCGAAGGCGGGGTGAGGGGCTGTCAGCGGGCGATGCGCCCGTCCATATCTTGCCAAGCGCGCGCCGCCGCCGTAACCCCGTGGGATTGGCATCGGCCGGGGCCGGTGATTCCATCCTTTAGACACGGAGCCGGTTATGCGCAAAATAATGTTCCCCGCCGCCGCCGCGGCAATGCTGTTGAGCGCCGGCGCGGCAAGCGCGGCGACCTGCGGCAACACATCCGCTGGTTTTGAAAACTGGAAACAGCAGTTTTCGGCCGAAACCAAGGGCCGCGGCGTCAGCGCCAACAGCCTGTCCGCGCTCATGGGCACCCATTACAATAACGCGACGATTTCGGCGGACCGCGGCCAGCACAGCTTCAAACTTTCATTGGAGCAGTTCATGGCCAAGCGCGGCGGCGCCGGCATCGTCTCGCGCGGGCGCTCGATGAAGCAATCGCAGGCGGCATTGTTCTCCTCCATTGAGGCGCGCTATGGCGTTCCCCCGGGGCCGCTTTTGGCGATTTGGGGCATGGAGACAGGCTTTGGCGCGGTGCGCGGCAGCCAGAACGCGCTCTCAGCCGTCGCGACACTGGCCTATGACTGCCGCCGCTCGGCGTATTTCACCGATCAGCTCCAGGCGGCGCTGACGCTGATTGACCGGGGCATTATGAGCGCGGATTCGCGCGGTTCCATGCACGGCGAAATCGGCCACACGCAGTTTTTGCCGAAAAACATTCTGCTCTACGGCACCGGCAATCTGGATAATTCCACCAATGCGCTGAACTCGACGGCGAATTTCCTTAAGGGCAAAGGCTGGCGCGCCGGGGGCGGATACCAGCCGGGCGAGGGAAATTTCGGCGCGATCCAGGAATGGAACGCCGCCTCCGTCTATCAGCGGGCCATCGCGATTATCGG
>JANYFM010000128.1 GCA_025362655.1 Hyphomicrobiales bacterium
CTGCTTGCGCCTCATCCCAGAGAAATGCAGTCGGAATGTCCGCTGCCAGTTGCGCCAGGTCTCCCGGCTTCTTTAAATGGTAATGTTTATGCATATCTCTTTCGTTACGCTACGGTACTGCATCCAGCTACCAGCAGAATCAGCAGGGTCAGCACGCTCGCCAGCACCGGGCGCTTGATGAAAATGTCGGTGAAGGACGCCATGGCCTATTGCTCCGGCCGCGGAGCCGCGGGCGGCGGCAGGGCGGCTGAATTGTTGACGCGCACGCTTTGGCCGGGCTGAAGTTTCACCTGGCCTTCGCTGATGATGCGCTCGCCGGCCTTGACGCCCTCAACGGCGACGTCCTCGCCGCGGGTTTCCAAAGTCTTCACCGGGCGGCGCTCGACAATGCCGGTCTCCCCGCCTGGCGCCGCTGGATTTGCGCCTGGCGCGGCTTGGGCGGCGCCGGACGCGGATTGGGCGGCGCCGGACGCGGCGGCCGGGGACGGCGCGGGTTTCACCAAATAAACGCTGTCGCCGTAGAGCGAGTACGCGATCGCCGTGCGCGGGAGCGTGACGACATCGCGCGGCGGGCCGGAGGCTATGGTCAGATTGGCGAACATGCCGGGCCGCAGGCGCCCACCGGAATTTTTCACCTCGGCGCGCACCAGCACGTTGCGCGTGCTCGGATCGATGCGCGCGTCGATGGAGCTTACTTTGCCGGTGAATTTGAGGTCCGGCCAGGCATCGACCAGGATTTCAACGGACTGGCCGATGGACATCACGCTGAAGCTCTGCTCGGGAACCGGGAAATCGACAAAAATCGGATCGAGCTGCTGGAGGGTCACGATGGCGGTGCCCGGCGACACATATTGCCCGGTGTCCACCTTGCGCAGCCCGACGCGGCCGGCGAAGGGGGCTTTCAGCGACTTCTGGGCGATCAGCGCGCGGGTGCGGTCCATGGCAGCGGCGGCGGTGTCGCGCTGGGCCTGCGCCGCATCCAGGGTGGCGCGCGCGGTGGAGCCTCCGGAAATCAACTGCCGCTGGCGGTCCAGCGCCAGATCGAGGTTTTTCAGGGTGGCGAGATTGGATTTCAAATCCGCCTGCTCCACGAGATCGTCAATCTCGACAAGCAAGTCGTCCTTTTTCACATCCTGGCCGGATTCGAAACGCACAGCGCGGATCACGCCGCCGATCTGCGGGGCGATGTCGATGCCCAACACCGCCCGGAATGTGCCGATGGCCGGCAATTGCGGCGCCCAGCGCAGCGATTTCGCCTCAGTAACGGCCACGACCGAGGCGGGGCGCGGCGATTTCGAGATGATGTCCTTGATCATCTGCGGTTTGAAGTAGAACTGGAAGTAGCCCAGTCCGCCGGTCACCGCCGCGAGCAGGACGAAGACGTAGACCAGCGACAGGCCCCTCCGCCCGGCCCGGGGCAGATAGGTCAGGGCGGCGCCAATGCCCGCCAGCAGGGTCAACGCGCCGATGCCCTGCACGGCAGGCAGAGGCGCCTTGCCGAGCCACCAAGCGCCGGCGGCAGCCAGCAGAAGCACAAGCATAACAAGGAAAAAGCGACGCATGGGGATTGCCGGTTAGGGCGCCCTGGCGCCGGGAAAGGGTCGTGCTGCAACGCAACAAGAATTTACAGATATAATCCTGCCGGGCAGCATTTTCCAGCGGCGGGCGGAAAAATTACCACGCGTCGGATATGCGCTGGACGCATGTCTTCAAGACCTTTACGGGGCGGCGGGCCAACTGGATTATTGCCATGCGATTCGTTTTGCTGATTTCCGCGGTTTTTGCTTTGTCGCCTGTCTCAGGCTGCGCTGTGGTCACGGCCACAACGGCGGTCGCCTCGGCCGGGGTTGGCGCGGTGACAACCGTCGGCTCTGTGGCGGCATCGGGCGCCGGCGCGGTTGTTAAAACCGTCACGCCCTGACGCCCCTTATTCCGCCGGCGCGGCCAATTGTTCTCTCCCGGGGGCCAAGCCCGCCTTTTGCAGCAGGCTCGGCCGGTCGGCGCGGCGGAAGCGGTTCATCAGCAGGTAGATGACCGGCGTCGAATACAGCGTCAGCAGCTGCGAGAGCACCAGCCCGCCGACGATAACGACGCCCAGGGGCCGCCGCAGCTCCGAGCCCGCGCCCGTCGCCACCACCAGCGGCATCGCCCCGAAGATCGCCGCCACCGTGGTCATCAGAATGGGGCGAAAGCGGGCCACGCAGGCTTCGCGGATGGCGGCTTGCGGCGTCAGCCCGCGCCCGCGCTCCGCCGCGATGGCGAAATCCACCATGAGGATGCCGTTCTTTTTGACGAGGCCGATCAGCAAAATCATTCCGATGAACGCGATAATGGTCAGCTCCATGTTGGCAACACGCAGCGCCACCAGCGCGCCGAGCCCGGCGGATGGCAGGGTGGAGATGATCGTCAGGGGATGCACGAGGCTTTCATAGAGGATGCCCAGAATGATGTAGACCGCGATCAGCGCCGCGAACAGCAGCACGATCTGACTGTTGGAATCATCGACAAAAGCCTTGGCGTCGCCGGAGAAATCCGCGTGAACGGTGTCGGGCATGTGCAGCGCCGCGACGCCGGCCTGCAAAGCGGCATTGGCCTCGTCATAGGCGATGTTGAGCGCGGGATTATAGGTCAGCGTGATCGAGGCGAACTGACCCGTGTGGTTGATCGACAGCGGCGCGACGCCGCGCTCAATCCGCGCCACGGCGGACAGCGGAACCTGCGCGCCGTTGAGGCCAGCCACGTAGAGGCCGCTGAGATCGTTGGGGTCGCGCTGGCGCGACGGCGTGACTTCCAGCACAACGCGGTACTGATTGCGGTCGCCGTAAATGGTCGAGACGAGCCGCTGGCTCAAAGCGTCCGACAGCACCGCGTCCACGGCCTGAATGGCGACACCCATGCGCGAGGCCGCGTCGCGGTCGATGACGACTTTCGCCTGAAGCCCCTCTTTCTCGCGGTCCGTGGCGACATCGACAAGCTCCGGCACTTTCTTCAGCGCTTCAAGCGCTTTTTGGCCCCATTCAAACAGCTCCTCGGCGTTGGAGCTCCACAGGGTGAACTGGTTGTTGGAGCGCCCCGAGCGCGCGCCGACGCGCACATCGGTGATAGGCACCAAAAACACTTTGATGCCCGGCAGCTCATTGAGCTTGTCGCGCAGCCGCGCGATGACGAGGCGCGAGCTTTCGCCCGGCTTCAGGTTGATGTTGATGCGCCCGCTGTTGACGGACCAGCCGCCGCCGACAAAGGAGGCCGTGGTCGCGACAGCGGGGTCCGCGACGATCACGTCGGTGGCGCTTTTTTGCAGATCGCGCATGGCGGGAAACGACACATCGGGCGAAGCGTCGGTCCAGCCGAGCAGCAGCCCCGAATCGTCCTCCGGCAGATTGCCGCGCGGCGCTGTGCGGAACATCTGCACGGTGAGGCCGATCACCGCGAAAACAACCATGAGGATCAGGAGGGGATGGCGCAGAACGGGATCGAGGGTGCGCGCGTAGGAATCGCGCATGGCGTCGAGCCCGCGCTCGACGATGCGGTCAAAGCGGCTTTTCACGCCGGTCTCCTTCGCCATGAAGCGGCCGCAGATCATCGGCGTGACCGTGAGGGAGACGAAGGCTGACACCGCGATGGCCGCCGCCAGCGTCACCGAGAACTCCCGGAACATGCGCCCCATCACGCCCTCCATAAAGAGCAGCGGTATGAACGCGGCGATCAGCGACAGGCTGATGGAGATCACGGTGAAGCCGATTTGCCGCGCGCCGGCCATGGCGGCTTTCATGCGGGTGAGCCCCGCCTCCATATTGCGGTGGATGTTCTCGATCATCACGATGGCGTCATCGACGACGAAGCCGACGCTGATCACGATCGCCATCAGCGATAAATTATTGACGGAAAATCCGGCCGCCCGCATGCACAGAAATGTGCCCGCCAGCGACAGCGGAATGGTGATGCCGGCGGCCAGCGTCGGCGCGCCGCGGCGCAGAAAGACGAAGACGACAAGCATCACCAGCGCAATGGAAATCAGCAGCGTGCGCTGCAATTCCGCCACGGAGGCGCGGATCATCACCGTGCGGTCGGACATCACGTTGAAGACGAGGCCCGCCGGCGCCCAGCGCTGAATTTCCGGCAGAACGGCTTTGACGCCGTCGACGGTCTCAATGACGTTGGAATCAGGCTGTTTGGTCACGTTGACGATGACGGCGGGCCTGCCGTTGTACCATCCGGCGGCGCGGGTGTTGCGCACGCCGCGCTCGACGGAGGCGATATCGCCGAGGCGCACCACCGCGCCGTTGCGGACGCGCACGACGATGGCCTGGTACTGTTCGACGGTGCGCAGCTGGCCGCTTGTGGCGATGGTCTCTGTCAGCCGTTCGCCGCTGAAATCGCCGACCGCAGACTGTGTGTTGGCGGCGACAATGGCGGCGCGCACCTCCTCAAGGCCGACGCCCATGGCGGCAAGGCGGGCGGGGTCGGCGCGCACCCGGATCGCCGGCTGCTCGGCGCCGTTGACGGTGACCTCGGCAACGCCTTTGATTTGGGAGATGCGCTGCGCCACCAGGGAATCCGCGATGTCAAACATCGCGTCGGGGGGAATGGTGTCGGAGGTCAGCGCGAGGATCAGGATCGGCTGCGCGGCGGGATTGGCTTTCTTGAAGCTCGGCAGGCTCGGCATGTCGCCGGGCAGATCGGTCGCGGCGGCATTGATCGCCGCCTGCACGTCGCGCGCCGCTGAATCGATTTTCCGCTTGAGATCGAACTGCATCATTATGTTGGTGGTGCCCAGCGCGCTCCACGAGGTGATTTCATTGACGCCGGGTATCGAGCCCAGCGCGCGCTCCAGCGGCGCGGCGACGCTCGCCGCCATGGTGGACGGGTCCGCGCCCGGCCGGCCCGCCGACACGCGGATCGCCGGAAACTCAACGCTCGGCAGGCTGGCCACAGGCAGGAAAGCGTAGGCCACGAGGCCGAATACCATCAGGCCGATGGCGATCAGCGTGGTGCCGACGGGGCGGCGGATGAAGGGCGCGGAAATGCTGTTCATGCCTCCGCCTCCGCCGCGTTTGCCGGCGCCCCGGCCTCCGCCGGTCCGCGCTGCGACCAGCCGAGGCGTTCGCGCAGGCGCTCCACCTGAAGGTAGATGACCGGGGTAGTGTAGAGCGTCAGCAACTGGCTGAGCAGCAGCCCGCCGATGATGGAAATGCCGAGCGGCGCGCGCAGCTCGCTTCCCGTGCCCGTCGCCAGCGCCAGCGGCAGCGCGCCGAACAGCGC
>JANYFM010000133.1 GCA_025362655.1 Hyphomicrobiales bacterium
CGGCGGTCGGCTCGTCGAGGATGACGAGATCGGGCTCCAGCGCCAGCGCGCGGGCAATGCCGACGCGCGCCTTTTGTCCGCCTGAAAGCTGGTGCGGCAGACGGTCGAGCAATTCAAGCGGCAGGCCGACGAGGCCGGCAAGCTCCCCGCAGCGGGCACGCACCGCCCGCGCGCCGGAAATGCCGCCGGCGCGCAGAATGGGATCGGCAATGGCGCGCGCGGCGGTGTAGCGCGGGTTGAGACTGTCCGTCGGGTCTTGAAACACCATCTGAATGCGGCGGCGCAGGGGATGCGCGGCGAACCGGCCGGCGGGGATGGCGGAAATGTCCTCGCCGCCGAACATAATGCGCCCCGAGGTCGGATCGAGGAGGCGCATCACCATCATCGAAGTTGTCGATTTGCCGCAGCCGGATTCGCCCACGAGGCCGACGGTCTCGCCGGGCCAGACTTCGAAGCTTATTCCGTCAACGGCGCGAAATGCCGCCTCTTTCACTTTCCCGCCGCCAAAAAGCGCCGTGAGGGAGGAAGCCTCCGTTTTGGGATATTCCTTGACGAGATTTTCGACGCTGAGCAGCGGCGCGCCTTTGGCCTCATCCGGCATTGCCCCGCGGGCGCGCGCTGAAGGCGCCGGCGCGTCCTCCGGCAGCAGGTCCCGCAGCGCGGCGCCGGGACG
Organism: Hyphomicrobiales bacterium; assembly: GCA_025362655.1. GTDB lineage: Bacteria > Pseudomonadota > Alphaproteobacteria > Rhizobiales > Beijerinckiaceae > Terripilifer. The sequence continues at coordinate 674 of JANYFM010000133.1, forward strand.
CGGCGTGGCGCGCATGAGCTTGCGCGTGTAGGCATGGGAGGGTTTGCGGAAAATATCCAGCGACGGTGCCGTCTCGACAATCCGCCCCTTCTCCATCACGACAATCCGGTCGCAATAGGCGGCGGCCAGCCCGAGATCGTGGGTGATCAGAACAGTCGACATCGCGCGTTCGCGCGTCAGCTCGACGACAAGCTCCATCACCGCCTTCTGCGTCGTCACATCGAGGCCGGTCGTCGGCTCGTCGGCGATCAGCAGCTGAGGCCGGCAGGCGAGCGCCAGCGCGATGACCACGCGCTGGCACATGCCGCCGGAAAGCTCGAAGGGATAAGCGTTGTAACGCTCCTCCGGCCGGGCGATCCGCACCTGCTCCAGCACGGCTATGGCTTTTTCGCGCGCGTCGGCGCGGGTCGCCTGCGCGTGCCGGATCAACACATCCCCGATCTGCCGGCCGATGGCGCGGATGGGGTTGAGCGCGGCGCGCGGGTTTTGAAAAATCATCGAGATTTCACGGCCGCGCAGATCCTGCATGGCTTTTTCATCCGCCGCCGCGAGGTCGATGCCGGAATAGAGGATCGATCCCTCCGCGATCCGCCCCGCGCGGTCGAGGATGCGCATCGCGGCGAAAGACGTGACCGATTTTCCAGAGCCGGATTCGCCGACGATGCCCAGCGTTTCGCCTTTGCCGACGGAAATGTTGATGCGCTCCACAGCCCGCACGATTCCCCGGCGGGTGGAAAACTCAACCGTTAGATCGCGGATTTCCAGAATGGATGGCGTGTCCATGCGCGTCAGGTCCTGCGGAGGGGATCGACGATGTCGCGCAGACCGTCGCCGAGCAGATTGAAGCAAAACACCGCGAGCATCAGCGTCAGCCCCGGAAACAGCGCGATCCACCATTCGCCCGACACGATGAAGGCCGCGCCCTCGGCGACCATGATCCCCCATTCGGGGGTTGGCGGGCGCACGCCGAGCCCGATGAAGGACAGGCCCGCGGCGTTGAGAATCGCGTAGCCCATGGTGAGGGAAATCTGCACCATCATCAGCGGCAGGATATTGGGCAGAATGTGAAACAGCACGATGCGCGCCTCGCTGTTGCCCGACAGCCTTGCGGCATGGACGAAGCCCGCCCCGCGGCGGATGTTGGATTCGCTTCGGGCGAGGCGCGCGTAGAGCGGAAAATTGATGATGGCGGTGGCCACGACAATGTTAAAGACCGTGTTGCCGAGCGCCGCGACAATGCCCATTGCCAGAACGAACAGGGGAAACGCCATGATCGTATCGGAAATCCGGCCGACGATGCGGTCGGTCCAGCCAAGATAATAGCCCGCGGCGACGCCGGAGAGGCCGCCGGCGAGGAAGACCAGCGCGACGGATGAAATTGCGATGGCCATATCGAGCCGCGCGGCGGTGATCACGCGGCTGAAAATATCGCGTCCCGTCTGATCCGTGCCGAACCAGTGTTTCATGGAAGGAGCCTGAAGGCTGGCCGCGGTGTCGCTCGCGAGCGGATCGTAGGGAACCAGCGCAGGACCGAATACGGCGCAGAGCGCGAACATTAAAAACAGCGCAAAGGAAAAGGCGGTGACCGGATTGCCGCGCAGCACATGGCGCGTGTGCGCCAGCGCGGCGCGCAGGCCGCTGGCGGATGCCTCCGGCGCCTGCGCGGGTCCGGTCATCCCTCCACCTTCACGCGCGGATCAATCAGGCCGTAAAGCAGATCGATGCCAAGGTTGATGAGAACGTAGAGAACCGCCATCGCCAGAACAAAGCCCTGCACGGGCGCGAAATCCGATGCCAGCAGCGCCTCGACCGCGTAGGAGCCGATGCCGGGCCAGGCAAACACCTTTTCAACCAGCACGTTGGCGCCGAGCAGGAAAGAGAAGACCATTCCCAGCGTGGTGACGACGGGCAGCAGCGCGTTTCGAAACGCGTAAGTGATCACAACGGCGCGGCTTGAGAGCCCCGCCGCGCGGGCGGTGCGGATGAAGTCAGAGGCGAGCACGCTCAGCATGGAGGCGCGGGTGATGCGCGCGATGGGCGCCATGGAAAACACCGCCAGCGTGATAACCGGCAGCGCCAGCTGCGCCAACGCGGCGCGGAAGGTCTCAACGTCGCGCGCGATGAGGCTGTCAATCAGGTAAAATCCCGTCCAGGCCGGCGGGGCGATGTAGAACACATCAAGCCGGCCCAGCGGCGGCGGGGCCCAGCCCAGACGGAAATAGAAAATGTAAACGAACAGCAGCCCGGTGAAGAACACCGGAAGCGACACGCCGGCTGTTGTGACAATGCGGCAGAAATGGTCGATCCACGAGCCCTGGCGCACCGCCGCGAGAATGCCAAGGGGAACGGCGATCAAAAGCGACAGCAGCAGACCCAGCAACGTCAGTTCAGCGGAGGCGGGCAGGCGCGCGCCAAGCTCTGTCACGACGGAGCGGCCCGTGGTCAGCGATGTCCCCAAATCGCCGCGCGCAAGGTTGACGACATATGAGACGAACTGCGCGGGAAGCGGCCTATCGAGCCCCAGTTTGGCGCGCACCTCCTCAATCGCGGCGGGCGTGGCGGCGGGGCCGGCGAAATAAGCCGCTGTATCGCCGGGCAGAACGCGCGTCAGCAGAAACGTGACAATCACCACCCCGATCAGGCTGGGGATGGCAAGGGCGGCGCGGCGCAGGATCATTCGCAGCACGGTGTCACCTCGGCGGGCGCGGTTCAGGCTTTTACGAATGCGCGGCAATCAAGCCGCCGGTGAAACCAATATTGATAACCGCTGACATTTTTTTGCATGGCGACGTTGGAATAGGGCTGGAACAGGGGAATGCGCGGCATGTCCTGGCAAGCCAGATCGACAAATCCCTTGACGCTGGAATCATAGGCGGCGCCATCGCCTTGCGCGGCGGCGGCGCGCGCGGACGCGATCCGCGCGTCCATGGGCTTTGACAGATAGTTCATCGTGTTGAAGACCGAATTGGAGCCGTCATAGCACCAGAAGAAGAAATATTCGGGATAGTCAAGCCAGCCCAAGTAGACGTTGACGAACAAAGGCACGGTCTTTTTGTTGAGCTCCGTGCGCCAGTTGGCGCCGGGCACTTTATTGATGGAGGCGCGGATGCCGATCTGCGCCAGACTCTCCTGAACCAGCAGGCAAAGCGGCTCATTGGCGCCGGCGAAGCCCAGATCGAAAGACAGGGTTGTGTCGAAACCGTTGGGGAGTCCGGCTGATGGCGGCTGCGCCGGATTTGACGAATTTGCGGCGGTTCATGCCGGCCTCATCAAAGCTGGCGGAAAAAATTGACGATTTGCGCGCAGGGCCCCATATTTGCATGCAGTCAGACGAATCCACCTGCCTCAATAGAAGCCATGCCGCGCTAATTTTCGCCCGGCTGCTTCATTTGAAAGCATCGCGGCAAAACCCGCGGAGATATTTGCGGCGGCAGGGCCGGCTGGGAGGAGCGCGATGATTTTAAGATTTGCCGCCGCAAGCCAAACCGCCCTGATCCTGGCGGCCGCGGCGCCCGCGCAAGCGCAAAACTATCCCGCCCGCCCGATTGAAATGACGGTGGCTTTTTCGCCGGGCGCCGTCACCGATATTTTCGCGCGCGCGCTGGCCGCGGGCCTCGGACAGAATCTCGGCCAGCCGGTTGTTGTCATCAACAAGGCCGGCGCCACCGGCGCCCTTGGCTCGGCGGCGGCGGCCCGCGCGGCGCCCGACGGCTATGCGCTGCTGTTCACGCCCGCTGTTTCGATCACGGTCGTGCCGCAGCAGAATCCCGCTGTCGGCTACACCCATAAATCCTTCGATCCGGTGTGTCAGACTTTCAAAAACGAGATGGTCATCGTGGCGAAATCCGATGCGCCGTTTCAATCCGCCGCCGATATCATGAAGGGCGCAAAATCACGGCCGGGCGCGGTCAGCTACGGGCATCTTGGCATCGCCTCGATCCCGCATCTGGCGATGACGGAACTGTCGCTTTACGCGGGAGTTGAGTTCAACCCGATCCCCTTCAAAGGCGATTCGGAGGTCATTCAAAATGTCATGGCGGGACAGACTGATTTCGGCGCCGTCGTGCTGTCGTCGGCGGTGGGCAGCGGTCTGAACATCCTTGGACTGTTCGGCGACACGCGCAATCCCGCGATCCCCGGCGTCGCCACCCTGCGCGAGCAGGGCTTCGATGTCGCGCCGGTGAGTTTTGGCGGCATTGCCGCGCCGCGCGGCCTGCCCGCGCCGGTCATGGCGCGCCTTGAGCAGGCGTGCCTCGCGGCCGCGCAGAGCGATCTCTATGCAAAATTGGCGCGCAGCCTTGGGCAGCCTGACGACTATTATTCCGATGGCGCGGCGTTTGGGGTCCGCCTCGACCGGGATGTGATCGAAAAGGCGCGGCTGCTGAAAGCGCTGGGCGAATTAAAGTAGGCGCCGCGGATCATTGCCGTAATTCCGCGGCGCCCCGGGGTTCAGCCGCGGACCGTCAGTGGCCGCCTCCGGACTGCCGCGCGGCGAGGGCGGCGCCGGATTTCGCATCCTGCGCCGTTCCGCCGCCGTTGAAATAGGCATTCAGCAGAACCGTCACAATGGTTGTCAGCAAAATGCCCGAATCGAGCAGCGGCTTCAGCTCGCGGGGCAGTTTGTCGAAAAAATTGGGCGCGATCAGCGTCAGCATCCCAAAGCCGATTCCGAGCGCGACGATGAAGAGATTGTCGCGGTTGGTTTCGTAATCAACTTTTGAGAGGATGCGGATGCCCGTCGCGGCAACCATGCCGAACATCACCAGACCCGCGCCGCCCAGCACATAGACCGGAATCGCGGCGAAGACCGAGGCGAGCTTGGGAATGAAGCCGAGCGCAATGAGAATTATGCCCCCGGCGACCGCCACCCAGCGGGAACGAACGCCGGTGACGCCGACAAGGCCGACGTTCTGCGAAAAGGACGTGTAGGGGAAGGTGTTGAATATGCCGCCGAGGATCGTGCCGACGCCGTCCGCGCGCAGGCCGCGCGTGATGTCTGCGGTTTCGATCTTTCTGCCGGTCATTTCGCCGAGCGCCAGGAACATTCCGGTCGATTCCACCATAACCACAATCATCACGATGGACATGGTGACGACCGACCACAGATCAAACACGGGCATTCCGAACTGGAAGGGATAAACGATGTCGAACCACGGCGCATTCGCCACATTGGCATAGCTCATCTTGCCAAGGCCCGTCGCCACGGCGGCGCCGAACACAATGCCAAGGAGAACCGCGATATTGGCGAACACGCCCCTCCCGAATTTGGCGATGAGCAGGATCGCCGCAAGCACCGCCAGCGCGATGCCTATATTGTCCAGCGCGCCGAATGCCGGATTGGGAAAATCGCCCAAGACACCATCGACAGGCTTCTTCACAGTCGCGAAGCCGCCGCCGGCCCAGCCGATGCCGATGCGCATCAGCGTGATGCCGATGACCGTGATGATGGTGCCGGTCACGACAGG
>JANYFM010000148.1 GCA_025362655.1 Hyphomicrobiales bacterium
CAGCAGCCGGTCCCAGCCGACCCATTCGATCATTTCAACGAGATGATCGGGAACTTCCGGCTCCTCCATAGGCTGCGTCGCGAACCAGAAATGCTCGCGGATATATTCCGAAGGCGGGCGCTTCACATGCGGCACCTCGGCGCGCATGCGCTCCCACTGCCGGTCCATGCGCCAGCCCATGGCGGGAATCCAGGTGAAGCCGGATTCGATGAGGGCGATTTTGAGATGCGGGAACTCCTCGAACACGCCCTCAAAAATCATGCTGGAAATATTGCCGGCGACACCCGTGCAGAAGGCGTAATGCTCCTGCATGTAATAGGTGGGCCAGCCGCCGCCGGTTGAGGGGCTGCCGCCGTTGAAGGCCGCCGGGTGAATGCCGATGGGCAGGCCCGCCGCCTGCGCCGCCGCGTAAATCGGCCAGTAGCGCCGCCGCCCCAGGGGCTCGGCCGAGCGCGGGGAAATAATGATTTGCCGGAACGCCTCTTCGCGCGCGCGCAGCTCGATCTCGTTTTGCGCGAAAGCCGCGTCCTCCTGGGGCACGACGATGCCGGCGCGCAGGCGCGGCTCTTTGCGCACCCAGTCCTCGATCTGCCAGTCGTTGACGGCGTGGGACAGCGCCTGCGCGAAACCGGGATTGCGCTCCTCCATGCCGCCCTTGCTGAGCGAGACCAGCATGCCCCATTCAACGCCGGCTGGATCAAGGTGCTGGGCGATCATGAGATCGAGATCGCAGCCGGGCGGGCCGCCATTGGCGGGGTAGGCGTCGGCGCGCTGGCCGGCGGCCATCATGCGGGGAAAAACCTGCATGGCCGAAAGGCCCTGGCGGATGCTGGGCCCGAAGGTTTCATAATGATCGCGCCAGCGCTTCGTCATGTAGGGATAAAGATCGGCCGGGGAACGCTGAATGGGATGAACATCGCAATCGACAATGCCGTTTTTTTGCGAAGCGGCAGCATGTTTCAGCGGGACGTTCATGGCGCGCTCTCCGGAAGGCGGGCGCCGGCGGTCTCCGCAGCGAGGCGCGGATAAGCGGCGAGCGGATTTTCAATCAATATCCTTCGAATCAGCGTTTCGGGCAAGCCATCGGGCAGAGCGTCAACGCCTTCGAAATGCGCGTGCGGATAGTCGGTCGAGAACAGAACCAGATCCTCCGAGCCCATGTGAGCGAAAATGCGGCTGAGCACGGCGGGGTCTTTTGGCGCGTCGAGCGGATGCAGCGTGAAGCGGATGCGCTCGCGCACGATATCGGCGGGCGGGCGGTCCAGCCACGGCACCTCCTGGCGCACGCCGCGCCATTCCTTGTTGACGCGCCACAGCAGCGTCGGCAAAAACGTGAAGCCGCTCTCAAGGCAGATCAGCCGCAGATTTGGAAATTCGCTGAACACGCCTTCCGCGAGAAAACTCACGATGGCGTTTTCAAACGCTGTGCTCTGCGCGACGTAATCCTCCACCTGATAGGAGGGCCAGCCAGAGCCCGTCGGCGCGAAGCGGTAGGTCGAGCCCGCGTGCAGGCCGATGGCGAGGCCATGCTTTTCCGCGGCCTTGTAAATGGGCCACATGCGGCGGGCGCCCGGCAGGCAATCGCTCATCACCGGCAGCAGCACTTGGACGAAGCGCTTGTCGGGCGCGAGGCGTTCAATTTCGGCGGCCGCATGCGCGGCATTCTGGCCGGTGACGAGGATGGAGCCGCGCAGCCGCGGCTCCTTGTCCAGCCATTCGGCGGCCGTGAAATCATTGACCGCCGAACAGATGGCCGCGCCCATATCCTCGTTGAACAGCGACATCGCGCCATGCAGCATCGAGCAGACGGCGATACGCGCGCCGAAAGGGTCCAGAGCCTGGCGGCGAAGCAGATCGAGATCGCTTTCAGAGGAGGCTGGCTGACGCCGCCAGTCCGCGCGCATGGAGACCGGCGAGTTCGGCGGATAGCTCATCAGCTGAAAGTTCATTTTGTCGATGTAGCGCGTGACGATCTGCTCGCGCCAAAAGTCGTTGAAAAAGGGAAGCAGCGCGCGCGTCGGCGGCAGCGGCAGATGAAGATCGCAATCGATGGCGCCGGGATAGGGGATTTTCATGGCTGAATCACATCGACCGCGTAAAATGTATCTTCCGGACCGTCATGCTTTTCCCGCTCGTATCACAGCAGCGCATGCGGCAATCCACCCCGCACAAAATCGGGCTGTTTGATTTCTAAATGAAATTTTCACCTGTGTCTCCGAAACCGGGTAAATCACAACGCCACCGCCCAGGCCGCCGCCGGATCCGCCGTCACTGTCACGGTCTCGCCCACAGCCGGCGGGTTGAATGAGGATGTGTCGAGGCTCAGCGTTCCCGCTTGCGCCGTCACCGTCACGGAGCGGCTTGCGCCGCGGAATATCGACGCGGTGACCTCGCCGCGCCAGCTCATGGCGTCCGCGCCCTCCGGCGCGAGGCGCATGTTCTCCGGGCGCAGCATGATTCCCACGGTGTCGCCCGGTTTGTAAACGCCATCGCCAAGCGCGGAGCCATGCCAGCCCGCGCCTTCAACGCCGAGGGTCGATAGTCCATTCGCGCCGGGAGCGGCGCTGACAACGCGCGCCTCCAGCACATTCGGCGCGCCGAAAAATTCGGCCACGAGGCGGTTTTTTGGGCGGCGGTAGATTTCCTCCGGTGGGCCGATTTGCAGCATTTTTCCGCTATGCATGACGACGACGCGGTCGGAGAGCGCCATCGCCTCGCCTTGGTCATGGGTCACGTAAAGCGAAGTGATGCCAAGGCGTTTTTGAAGGGAGCGGAATTCATCGCCGGTCTGCGTGCGCAGGCGCGCGTCGAGATTGGACAGCGGCTCGTCGAGCAGCAGAACCCGGGGCTCGAACACCAGCGCGCGCGCGATGGCAACGCGCTGCTGCTGGCCGCCGGACAGGGCGGGCGCGGGACGCTCCGCATAGGCTTCCATTTCCACCAGCTTCAGCGCGCCCAGCACAAGCTCGCGCATTTTGCCGGCGGGCACGCGGCGGATGCGCAGGGGATAGGCGACATTGTCGAAGACCGTCATATGCGGCCAGATGGCGTAGGATTGAAACACCATGCCGAGGCGGCGGCTTTCGGGCGGCATGAAATAATTGGCGGCGGCGTCGCTGACAATCTCCCCGCCGATGGCGATGCGCCCGCCGGTGTTTTGCTCAAGGCCCGCGACCATGCGCAGCGTCGTTGTTTTGCCGCAGCCGGACGGCCCCAGCAGCGTCAGAAATTCGCCGGTTTTCACTTCGAGATCGACGCCGTCGACAGCGGAGACCGCGCCAAACCGGCGGCTGACGTTTTCCAGCGAAATCGTCGTCATGCGCGCGCGCTCCGGCGCTCTGGCGTGCGGCTCATTTGTAAATCTCCTTTGCGAGGGCGTAATAGGCCTCTTGGGTTTCCGGCCGCGTCGTGCCCATCAGTTTCATGCCGGCGATTCCGCGCATGGCTTCGCCGGCTTTGGCCGCCGCGCCCTCAATCACCGGAATCAGAGCGCCGTTGGCGTACATCAGCTGCGCCTCTTCGCCGATATAATGGTTGATGAAAAGGCGCGCGGCATTGGGGTGCGGCGCGTTTTTCAAAACCGCGAGATCAAAGCGCACGTAGGGCGCGCCCTCCAAAGCCATGATGAACTTCACCGGAAGGCCCTTCAGCTGCGCCATGTTCGACACGAGCTGCGGCATGCGCAGCGGAAACTCACCGGCCGCGACGCGCTTCTCGTCAACACCGACATCGCGGCTGAAGACGATATTGTTGAGCGCCAGAGCGCGGTGAAAATCCGCGCCCAGCGTGTCCTGGATCGCCGCGAAGAGAATCGCGCCGCCGCCCGGCGCTCGCAAATCGTCGGACATCAGTTTGCCCTTCCATTTGACGTCCGCGAGATCGGTCCAGCTTTTGGGCTCATCGGCGGGTTTCACCAGATTGGTGTTGGCGAGAATGCCATACCCTAAAATGTAGCTGGGCACGCGCGTCGCGGTGGCGGGATGCGCGGCCAGAAGATTTGCGGAATTGGGAAGGCCGCCGTGGGGCTGGAGAATGCCCTGCTCCTTTTCCAGCCGCTCCAGCGTCGCCTGGCCGTTCTGGAAAACGTCGGCGATGAAGCGGCCTGTCGTCTGCTCGGTGCGCACGCGCTCGTTGATCTCGGTGGCGCGCGCGTCATAGACCTCGACGGCAATGCCGTATTTCCGCTCGAAGGTTTTTACAATCGCGGGGTGCAGGGGATTGCCGATGAACGACGTGTAGAGCGAGAGTTTCCCCTCTTTTTTGGCGGCGTCGATCACGCCGGCGTCAAGCTCCGCCGCGCGGGCGGGCGCGCCCGCGGCCACGAACAGCGCGGCAATCGCTCCAAGCATCCGCATCATTCGCATTCCCCCTCCGCGCGTCACAGCGTGCTTATGCGGCTTTTGAGAAAACGCAGCTGCACCCAGCGAAAAACAATCACCAGCATCATCATCATCAGGCCGATGACGCTGACCTGCTCGGCGAGGCCGTTGGCCCACAGTTTCATCAGCGTCACTGACAGAACCTCGGAGCCCACGGAATAGAGCAGGATGGAGGCCGAGAGCTCGCGCATGATCATGAAGAAGGTCAGAACCCAGCCGACCGCGAAGGAGGGCCAGGCCAGCGCCACGAGAATGCGCCACAGCGTTTGGAAAAACGTCGCGCCGTGAACGCGCGAGCATTCCTCGAGATCAAAGGAGAGCTGGGCATAAGCCCCGCTCATCACGCGCACGGAGACCGGCGTGCCCAGCGTGACGTAGGCGAGAAGCAGCGCCCAGATGGTGCCGTAGATGGGAATCGGCCCGGGCAGCATGGCGAAGGCCCAAAGAAACCCGATGCCGAGCACCATGCCCGGCATCATCCAAGGCAGCCAGGCGAGCGCCTCGATCAGGCGGCGGCCGCGCCATTTTGTGCGGATGGAAATATAAGCGACGACGGCGCCGAGCGCCATCGTGAGGCTGGCGCCGATGAGCCCGAGCAGCATGGTGTTGCCGAAAGCGCGCCAGATTTCGCTGGACGCGAAGACGTTTCGGTAATGCTCCAGCGTCAGCATGTCCCACTGATAGAAGCCGAAAAAGCGGAAAAACGAGCCGATGAAAAGCTGGCTCACCGGCAGCACGACCGTGACGAAGAAAAACAGGATGCAGAAGGCGAACGTCGCCCAGCGCCACCTGCCGAGCTTCATCACGCTGGGCTGATAGCCTTTGCCGGTCACGGTGGTGAAGCTGCGGCCGCGCAGAATCCGCCATTGCGCGAACACCAGCAGGAACATCATCGCCATCACGGAGAAGCTTATGGCGGTGGCGTATTGATAATCGGGCGTCGCGTGGTGGTTGATGGAATTGTAAATTTCCGTGGTGATGACCGTGATCTTGGCGGGCGTGCCGAAGAACAGCGGGGATTCGAAGCTTTCAATGCCGCGGATGAAACTGAGAATGAACGAATTCGTCAGCGCCGGCATCATCAGGACCAGCGTGATGCCGCGGAATGTGCGCCACCGCGAGGCCCCGCACATGCGGCTCGATTCCTCCAGCGACGGGTCCATGGCGCGGAAAATATCGACGATGAACAAAAACAAAAACGGTGTCGAATACTGGATCATGTGCCAGACGACCCCGCCCCAGGAATAGACATTGATCGGCGAGACCGTCGATCCCGTCATCCATTTCCACAGGGTGTTGAGCAGGCCCACCTGGGGATTGCCGAGCATCGCCCATGCCATCGCCGTGAGAATCGGGGGAATGAAGAAGGGCAGCGTGATCAGCACTTCAAGCTTGCCGGCCCAGGGGGTATCGGTGCGGGCGATAATCCAGGCGAGAAACACCGCCATGGCGAGGGCGGGAATGGTTTTGGCGAGGGATATGCCGATTGTGTTGAGAAGGATGATGACCGCCGGCCCCGAGAACACCTCGGCGTAGCCGTTCAGATTGAATTCGCCCGCCATGCCGGGCGGCGTTGAATGCAGGCTGCCGTAGAGCAGCATGCCGAAGGGATAGAGCGTGAGAAACCCCAGTATCAGCGCCAGCGCGGCGACGCCAGCGGCGCGGCCCTGGAGATAGCGGCGGGCGAATCCGCCGCGGTTGATGACACCGCCGGGCGCCTGCGAAATCGTGCCGGCGGTTTGCCCGCTCATGACAGGCCGTAGAGTTCGCGGGCGTTGCCGCCCATGATGCGCGCCATTTTATCGTCGCTCAATTTGAGCTTGTCCGCCACGAAAGCCGGCGCGTCGAAATCCCAGTGCGGATAATCCGTCGAGAACATGATGCGGCCGCAGCCGACGAGCTCGAAGGCCTCCGCGAGATCGCCGGCATCGTCCGGCTCGTCGAGAGGCTGCGTCGTCAGCCAGAAATGATCGTGAATATATTCGGAGGGAGCGCGCTTTAGGTGCGGCGCTTCGCTTTTCAGCCGCTTCCAGTGCTTGTCGAGGCGCCATTTCAGCGCCGGCAGCCATGCGATGCCGCCCTCCACAAGCACGATTTTGAGCCGCGGGAATTGTTCGAACACGCCCTCTATCACCATGGATGTGATCAGGCTCTGCATCGCCGTGACGTTGGAGTGATGCTCCTCGATGTAATAAGAGGGGGAGCCGGATGCCGTCGCGGGATATCCGTTGATGCCGCCGACGTGCAGCGCGATCGGCAGGCCATGCGCCTGCGCCGCCTCGTAGATCGGCCAGTATCGGCGCCGGCCCTGCGGCTCGAGGCTTTTCGGCGGCATCATGATTTGCGAAAAACGTCTGTCGCCGGCGCGCTTTTCGATTTCCGCGATGGCGAAGGGGGCGTGCTCCTGCGTGATCACGATGGAGCCGTGCAGGCGCGCGTCGCGCTCGATCCAATTGGCAATCTGCCAGTCGTTGACGGCGCCTGCCAGCGCCGCGCCGAATTCAAGATTGCGTTGATTGCCGGGTCCGCGGTTGAGCGGCATCAGCATGCCGTGCTCCACATTGTTGGGATCGAGATGCTGCGCCCGCATGAACGCGAGGTCGGAGCCGGGGGGCTTGCCGCCGGGAGGCCAGGCGTCGGCGCGGGCGACGTCCGGCGCCATGCGCGGATGCGACAGGGTGTCGGAAAGCGGCTGGCGGAAAAATCCGCCGTAGGTCTTCATATAATCGCGCCAGCGCTCCGGCAGGAACGCGTGCAGCTCATCAGGGCGCGCGGCCTGCGGATGGATATCGCAATCGACGATTTTCAGGCGCGTATCCTGAGGCGCGGGGCCTTGCGCGGCTGCGCGTTCGAGAAGCTCCGTGGTCATGCGGATATTTCCTTCAGGTCCAGCCGCGGGTAAGTTTCGCGCGGATTGTCATACAGCACGCGGCGCGCGAGAGCGCTGCCGGGGTCGATTGGCAGCGCCTGCATGCCCTCATAATGCCAATGGGGAAAATCGGTCGAAAAAAGCACCATGCGGTCGGATTTCATCTGCTCGCAAAAGCGCTCCAGCCGCCCCGCGCCGTCGGGCGCATCAAATGGCTGGAGCGTCAGCCGGATATTGTCGCGGGCGATGTCGGCCGGCGGGCGCTTCACCCATGGAATTTCGGCGCGCACGCCGCGCCATGTTTTGTTGAAGCGCCAGAGGGCCGTCGGCAGCCATGTGACGCCGGATTCCTGGAAGACGAATTTCAGAGAGGGGAATTTGGCGAAGACGCCTTCGCTGATCAGACTGAGAACGGCGCTCTCGAAGGCGAAAGCCTGGGCGACGTAATCCTCCAGAAAATAGGAGCCGTGGCCGTTGGAGGTCATCGGGTGGCGGTAGAGACTGCCGGCGTGGACGCCAATGGGCAAGCCATGTTTTTCCGCCGCCGCGTATAGCGGCCAGTTTTGGCGCTTGCCAAGAGGCTCGCCCGCGGCTGCCAGCATGGATATCTGCACGAAGCGCCGGTCCGGCGCGCAACGCTCAATCTCCCGCGCCGCGATTTCGGGATTGTTCAGCGGCACAATGATCGAGGCGCGCAGGCGCGGCTCCGCGTCAAGCCATTCGCGCGCGGTCCAGTCGTTGATGGCGGAGCAGACAACGGCGGCCATATCCTCGCTGTGCAGCGCCACGCCGCCGTATAGGCAGGCAACGATGGCAAAGCGCAGGCCGAAGCCGTCCAGCGCCTTTTCACGCAGCAGAGGGAGGCTGCTTCCGGGCTTGCCTTCGCCGGGGCGCCAATCCGGCCGGCCGGAAATCGGCGCGTTCGGCGGATCGCTGGTCAGGTTCAGGCTGAGTTTGTCGATGCCGCGCAGGGTGAACTGGTTGCGCCAATAATCGTCAAGATAGGGCATCAGCGCGCGCATGGAGGGCACAGCCACATGCGCATCGCAATCGATGGCGGGATGGCCGAAGACGCTGTTGCGCGCGGCGGGCCCCGTCATCATCTCCTGCGTGGCGCCAGCCATGGGCTTTCCTCAATCCTTTCCGCCCCGGGACTTATCGGTTAGAGCTATCACAACTGGCGACGCGGGGTCCAATGGCGCCGCGCCGGCGCGCTTAAATTCGAGCGTGGGAGGAATTGCGATGAAATTCGGCTGTTGCGGAATTGCCCCGTTTATCGCGCTGGCCGGCGCGTGGGCGGCGCCCGCCGCCGCGCAGGAGCAGGACTGGGCCAAGGTCGTCGAGGCCGCCAAAAAAGAGGGCGCGGTGACAGTCTATCACGCCCAGCTCGGCGCGCCCCATTGGAAGACTGTGGTCAAGGTTTTTGAGAGCCGCTACGGCGTGAGGGTGCAGGAATTTGACGCCCGCGCCAGCGAGCTTACAGAGCGCATACGCGTTGAGCAGACGTCGGGCCGCTATGTCGCGGACATCGAGTTCCACGGCGAATCCTCGATTGTCCTCCAGCGCGGCGAGGGCTTTATCGCCGAACACGGCGGCGTGCCCAATATGGCGGGCCTGCGCGCGCCCTTCGCCGCCGACAAATGGCAGGTGCCGGCCTGGGTGCAGGTGGTGTGCATGCTGGTCAACACAAACATGGTGAAACCGGCGGAGGAGCCGAGGGTTTGGAAGGACATTCTCGATCCCAAATGGAAGGGGAAAATACTCACCGACGACATGCGCGCCGTGGGCAGCGGGCAGACCGTCTTCGCCGTGCTGTATAAAACTTACGGGGCGGATTTTTTGGAGTCGTTGAAAACGCAGAACATGACACTGGGCCGCGATTTGCAGGAAAACACCAGGCGTGTGGCGCGCGGCGAGTTTCCGCTGTTCATCAACCAGATCATCGCCTTCGCCTCGCCGATCAAGGGGCTCCCGGCCAAAGTGATCGTGCCCGAAGACGGCTGTCCGATCACGCCGATTCAGGGCGCCGTGCTGCGCGGCGCTCCGCATCCCAATGCGGCGCGCTTGTTTATGAATCATTTGATAGAGATGGAATCGCAGGTGACCTACGCGAAATCGTGGATGGGCACGGTGGTTCAGGGGATAGCCGATAAGCTCGATGATCCCGAGGATAAGCGCTTTGCGCAGGCGAAACTTATGGGATCGATTCAGGCCGAAGAGCGCGACCTCATGCTGAAGCGCGCCACGGATATGATGAAGTGACCGCGTTGCAACCCGTCCATCAGGAGACTTAAAGACATGAGCGACGATTTCATCATCGCCCGCAGGGGCGAAATTCTCGATATCACCATCAATCATCCCGAGCGCGGCAACGGCATGTCCGATCCGATGATCGTCGAGCTTGCCGATCTCGTCGAAAGCGAGGGCGACAAGGCGCGGCTGATCGTGCTGCGCGGCGCGGGCGCGGATTTCTGCACGGGGCGCTCGACGATGGGCGCGCCGCGCCCGCAGGGCCTCGACGCGCTGCAAACGCGCGCGGCGAGCGATCACGTGTTCCGCTGCTACGGCATATTCCGCAAATGCGGCGCGCCGATCCTCGCCGTGGTTCAGGGCCAGGCCGCGGGCTTTGGCTTCGCGCTGGCCGCCGCCGCGGATATCACCATCGCCGCTGACACCGCGCGGTTTTCGATTCCCGAATTCAACCACAACATCATGCCGACCATGGTGATGTCGTCGATGATCGACCGCGTGCCGATGAAGGCGCTGATGTATCACGTGTGGACGAGCAAGGTGATCAGCGCGGCAAAGGCCATGGAGATCGGCGCGGTCAGCGAGGTGGTGCCGGCGGCGGAGCTTGAGGCGGCGGCCGCGGCCTTTATCGCGCGCATGACGGATTTTCCGAGGCCCGCCGTGCTGGCGGTGAAGGA
>JANYFM010000181.1 GCA_025362655.1 Hyphomicrobiales bacterium
CCGCGGGCGCCGGCGTTTCAATCCGCATCCACAGCGGATATCCGAGCGACGGCGCGTATTGAAACTCCTGCTTGCGGCGCGTACCCGCCGCCAAATCCTCAAAGACGCGCTCGATGGGAAATACCGGAATGTCGCAGCCGGAGACGTTTTTAACGCCGGGGGCCGACACTTTCTGAGTGACGCGCTCGGTGCGCAGCGCCTTTCCGCCGGCGAACATGGTTTGATCGTAAACCGCCTCCGCGCCGGTTTCAAACCCGCTGATCGAGCCGGAATACGGCCGCAGCGTGAAGGTCAAAGTCTCCCCGGTAAGGCCGTTTATCGTGCGCGCGGGCGCAAAATTACGCATTTCATTCAGCACATCGAGGGAACCGTCCTTTGAACGCAGCCGGATGACCGTGATCTCCGCGCGCGTGCCGTCAATACTCAGCGCTGAGGCCTGACCGTTGAGCGTGGAATTGGCGCTGAGGCGGTAATTCAGGCGTGGCGCCTCGAGGCGGGCGCAATCCAGCGCAAAAGCCGGCGAACAGGCGCCGGCAAACAGCAAGGATGCAATAACAGATTTCAAAAAGAACGCCCCGCTCTCCCGTGCGCCATAGCTAAAGCATATTCGCGGCGGGGGGAATGTGCGATTTCGCACAGCCGGGATTTTCGGCGGCGGGGAGGGGATTCGCTCTCGGGAACACCGCAGGGGCGAGGGCGGCGGCTTAGAAGCCGACGCCGATCAGCACATATTGCGGGCACAGGATCGAGTCGCAGGCGCGCGCCGAACGGATCGGCAATTGCAGGCTCGCAACCCGGCGGCTGCGCTGCGGCGCGGCATCCGCAAAACGGATGGCCGGAGCCGACACAACGCGGATTTTCCTCGGCGCAGCGCCGAAGCGCGACACGGGAGCCCGGGCCGCCGGCTGCGAAATCCCGCGCGCGGCGGTGGGCTGGGACTCAACCGGGGCTGCCGCCAGCGGGACAGCGGTGTCCTTTGGCTGCGCCGGGGTGGGAGCCGGCTCCAGCGCAAGCTCCGCCGTTATGACGGGGTCATTCACAGCGGGAAGCAACAGCGGATCGGCGATAGCAGCGCCGGCAACAAGCGCGCCGGCGATCAATGCGCTGGCCGTCAGAAACACCCCAAGCTTAACCATGGCTGTATCCTCTTATTTCGCCCGTTAACATATCACAAAACGCGGCTTGCGCCAGCACCGTTCCCAAACACGATGAAAAAACAATGACACCTGTGCATATTAACCGTTTACGAATGATTCGCTGTGCGAAAACGCACAAACCCGGCGGCGGCTGCGGAAATCAGTTGCGGCCGATCATGATCACCTTGAGATCATGCGCCGGGGCAAAGTCGGCCGCCCGCATTTCAAACGCGGTCGGCGAAATCTTTTTCAGGTTCTCCAGGCAGAAGCTCACGACGCGGTCCGGGCGCCCCTTGTCCACGACCAGGCGGAAATCCTTGATCGGCCCGGTGGGATTGCGGCCTTGCAGCACAAACACCATCCGCCTCTCGCGCAGCTTGCCGGTGTTGGCCTCGCCGAGCGCGGCAATTTTGTCGAGTCCGGTGTAGAACGCATCATCGATGCAGTAATCGGTCCGCCGCAATTGCACCTGCGCGGCAAGATTGCGCTCTCCCCGAAGCGGATTGCGCAGCGGTGTGTCAAGGCTCATGCCGACACTGGTGCGGTAGCTGATCTCGACGCCGGCGCTTTGCCCCGGCGCCAGCGTGATGCGTTTGCCGCTCGTGGTGCGAACGCTCCAAGCCGGGAAATACAGCGCATTGCCCTGCGCGTCATTGCCGGCCTGCATGATGACGCCGGTTTCCGCCAGCTTGTCGCGCAGCTCCGGCGCAAGCGCCGCAAGCTGATTCTGAAACGTGCCGACCGGCACCAGCGCCAGCTTGTTTTGGCGCAGCGAGGCGGTGATGTCCTTGCCGTTTAGCTGCGCCGATTGGGTGAAAGCGAACCCGCCGGGCTTGCCGTCGATTTTCGTCGACAACCCCACGAAATTCACCGGGTCCGATCCAGGTATCGCGAACGACGCGTCCGGATCCGAAAAATCGAGGTCCGGCATAGCGAAGCCCAGCGTGACGTTTGCCGGCGCGGGGCCCTGATTGATAATCTTGTATTTGGCGGTGACGCTGGAGGGATTGATCACAATGTCGGCGGACTCGAATGCGATCTGCGCGTCCGCCGGCTTGGCAATGGTGATGCCGCCCAGCGCGAGCTCCTCGGTGGATTCGCCGGCGCTCGCGGATATCTGCCATCCGGCAAAGCACAGCGCCGCCGCCACAGACACCGTGCCCAACCGGCTCATGCTCATTCCGCCCGCCTCCGAACCCGCTGACATACCCTCATTTAATCACGTAAAATTTCGTGGCGAAAGACCATTTCGGCTCCTGCGGCTTGCCGGTTTCGCTGGCCGGCAGCAGCTTCAAGCTGCGGGTGGTCTCGCGCACATAGTCGAGCGCCGGAATCTGTCCGGCCAGCGCCGCCGGCACATCAGGCAGATCGATCATCTGCACCGGCTTGTCGCTGAGGATCGCCACCAGCATGCCGACGCCGAGCGGCTCGGCGGCGACAAACTGAAAATTGGTCTTGTCCTGGGGATCCGGGATCAGCCGGGGCTTGCCGCGCGCGATCATATTGGCGTTTTCCGCCGCGCCGCGCGGATCGGCCAGCGAAATCGTGTTGGGATAGATTTGCGTCAGTTTCCCCGACGAGTCCACGTCGATAACCACGAGATAGCCGGCTTTCTCCGTGGCGACGCGCACCGCCATTTTGGCGCCGACGCCGACTTCGCCGCCCGGCAGCAATTCGATTTTAATGCCGGCCGCATTGTCGGCGCGATCATTGCCCTGCGGGACAACGGGGGGCACCATTGGCACGGCCGCCGGCGGCACGTTGGCGGCCGGGTTGCCCTCAATGATGCGCACAGCGCGGTTGCGGATGGCCTCCTGCGCCGCGCCGGCCCCGGAGCCCAGCGCGATGCCCGCCGCCAGAAGCGAAAAAGCCAGAGATGAACGCATGACGGTCTCTCCTTATCAGGGGCCGGTGAACAGGCCGGCGGCGCCCACCAGCACGTCCGCCGCCGCATACTGGCTGATTAACTCGGAAATTTTCATCGGGTTCCGCCGGCGGTCAAGCTGGCGGATCGCCGTCTCCAGCTCCGCCAGCCGCCGCGACGCTGTCACGGCGACGATTTGGTCCGCGCCCAGCGGCTCGCGCACCAGCAATTGCAGGCGGTAAATCGCGTCGCTGCGGATCGGCGCATCCGAGCCTATCGGGTAAATCATCTGCACCGTGCCGTCGCCCGCGATATTGAACAGCACCAGCGATTTGCCGGCGAGCCCGCCCACTTCGATTTCAACGCGCGCGCCCTTGTGATGCAGCTTGTCGTCGGGGATGACACGGATCGACTGGGGCGTGCGCGCCGCGCGCAGCTTCAGCAAGCGCACAGCGGCGGTGCGTTCGATAACGCCGGGCAAATCATTGCGGTCAACGTTTCGCGCGATGACGTCCCCGCCGGCCAGCACCTCGCGGGTGGCCGGGTCCCAGAGCACATCGGGGTTGGCGCCGGGCGCCACAACCTCATAGGGCGTCAGCACGGAGAGGCCGGTGAAACGGTTTCCCTGCCCGTCCAGCGAGGCGACCCGCACCGGCCCGGCGGCGCCCGGCGCGAGCGGAGGCGTGACCGGCCTCGCCACCGGCGTTTGAGCGGGCGCATTGGCGGGCGGTTTGGCGGCGGGCGGCGCCGCGGAGGGGGCCTGACCAGGCTTGCCGGGATCGGCGGGAATGACCGAAATGCCGCGGTCAAAACGCACAATCACATCGGCCTCGGGGTCGGTTGCCTGAGCGGCGGCTGTGACGATCAGCTGGCGCTGGTCCGAGAGCTGGTAAGTCACCCGCCGCGAATATTCGAACAGTTCCGCCGTGGTGATCTGCCCGTCGCCATTGAGATCGGCGGCGCCCTCAATGCCGCGCGCCACCGCATAGCTGAGCGCGCCGCGAAAACCGACGCCAGGCACGCGGATTTCCGGCGCTTTCGACTGCCGGTCAACAGCGGCGAGAAAGGTGGATGTCTTGAAATCGGTCGGCGACAGAAAAGCGTCCGCGCGGGTCGACACCGTCTTCAGCTCATCCTCGATCGGCGTGTATTTCACCGCGCGATAGCTCATTTCCGCGCCGCGCGGATCGACGTCCCGCGCCAGCCCGCCCCCCGAACACGTGTCGGCGATGAACACCACCCGCGCGCCTTTATCCTCGATGCGTTTGATGAAATGGTTGAATTCCTTATCGACGATTTTCTCGCCGTATCCCTCGCGGCTTTTCGGATCGAACCCCGGCATCAGGAACACCGTGTCCATGCCGTCGGGCGCGGAGCCCTTGACGCGCTCCGGCTCCTGCGCGCCATGACCGGAAATCGACAGGAATACCGTGTCGCCGGGCTCGGAGCGCGTCACCATATTCTCGAATTCGACCAGCAGCGAGCCGCGCGTCACGCTGGCATTGATCATCGTTTTGATGTCGCGCGCGCCGATTTTGCGCAGGCTCGCCTCCAGATCAATGATATCGGCGACGGAGCCCTTCAGCGGCGTCACATGCTGGTATTCATCGACACCGACCAGCAGAGCGCGAAACGCTCCGGCGGGCCGCGGCCGCGCTGTTTGCGCCTGCGCCGCAAGCGCGCACAGCCCGGCGGCCAGCGCCGCGGCGGACACGAAAAAAGCTATGCGGCGTCTCATGGCGCGATGCAACAACGGCTG
>JANYFM010000195.1 GCA_025362655.1 Hyphomicrobiales bacterium
TTTTCGTCCATATCAGCGCCGTGGAGCGGGCGGGCATGAACGGGCTCAATGAGGGGCAGAAAATCGGTTACGAAATCGTCGCCGACAAACGCACCGGCAAATCCTCCGCCGCCAATCTGACCGCTGCCTGACGCTTCAGGCCGCCAAGGCTGTTTTGAAGGCGCGGTCCCCGCGGACCGCGCCCTGTTTCCGCGTATTCAAAAGTTCTGTGAACCAAGCCGCCACTTGCGCAGTTCCTGCGGCGTGACAATGTGAATGCGCTCGGGCGCAATCTGCTCGGCGGAATAAATCAAATCCCGGCTGACCCCCATCGAATTGGCATAGCCGGCCAGCTGGGCGATAAATGCGCCGGTGCCATAGGTGCGCGTGGCCGCGCTGTCGCCGGTGCCGGCGTCGCGTCCGAAGGTGTCAAAATGCATGCGGTGGATGCCAACGAGACTGTCGGGCGGAATGACCCGCTTCTTCGCGCCCATCAGCGCGTAGACGCAGGCTGAGAAGCAGCGCGCGCCCGGGACGGTCAGCGCCGGGCCCTGCCCTGGCGGCGCCGGCAGCACACGCGCGACAACCGCCATCACTCCGGTTTTGCGGAACATCGTGCCAAGCTTCATCGAGGCTTCAACGCCGCCGCCCGGCGAATGAATGAACACGATGCTGCGAACGCGGGGATCATTGATGTTTTTGACGAGGAAATCATAGAACTGACGCGGCGTTTCATTGGAAATATCCCCTGTGGCGCCGATCACCAGCGGGCATTTTGCGCCGCATTTCGCGGGATCGCCAAAGGGCACGAGCTCGAATTTCATGGCGCTGGCTGCCGGCGCAACAAAAAGGCCCGCGGCCAAGGCCAGCGGGAGAGCAAGCTTCACAGGATGGAAAAACCGCATGGGAGTATCCGCAACGCGCCAACGCCCGCTTTACTACCCCGGAACCCGCCGGGGTCAAAGCGGCATCCCAAAAGGAGGTGGCAAAAACAAGGTTGCGGGCCGGCCCAACTTGCGATTGACTCGTCGCAGCTTGAAAGCCGCACCGTCAGGATTTCCCCGCGCATGAGCCTTTTTGCACATTTGTTCAGGGCGGGCGCGCTTGCGGGAGCCCTTGCGGGCGCCCTCGCCCTTCCCGCCGCCGCGCAGGACGCCGCCGGCTTTTACCGGGGCAAGAGCGTGCGCGTCATTGTCGGGTTTTCCCCGGGCGGCGGCTATGACCAATACGGGCGGCTTGTGGCGCGGCACATCGGCAAGCACATTCCCGGCAATCCCGCTGTCATCATCCAGAACATGCCGGGCGCCGCCAGCCTCAAAGCGCTGCAATTCGTCGATTCCGGCGCGGCGCCGGACGGTCTGACCATCGTCACCTTCAATGCCGGCATGATCACGGGATCGCTGACGGCGCCGGCGCGCGTTCCGCTTGATTTCACTAAATTCGGCTGGGTCGGCAATGTCGCGGAGGATATCCGCGTGTGTTTCACCTGGGGGGCGCGCGGCATCAAAAGCTGGAGCGATTTTCTGGCGCGCGATTCCATCGCTTTCGGCAACACGGGCGCGGGCACCTCCGCCTTCATAGACGCGCGCATTCTGCAAATGCTGTTTGGCGCGAAGCTGAAAATGGTGCAGGGATATCCAGGCTCGGCCGATAAGAAAATCTCCATCGAAAGCGGCGAGCTGGACGGCGACTGCGGCTCGTGGACCAGCATGCCCGAGGACTGGCTGCGCGAAAAGAAAATCAACATTCACCTGCGCTTTTCAAAAAACATCGGGCCGGGCATGGACCCCTCCATTCCCTATGCCGGCGATGTCCTTGGCGACGCGGACAAGCGCCGCACTTTTGAGCTGCTGCTGGCGGGCGCCGAAATCGGACGGCCGTTTCTGGTCTCCAAATCCGTTCCGCCGGAGCGGCTGGCGGCGCTGCGCGCGGCTTTTGACGCGACGATGAAAGACCCGGAATTTCTCGCCGACGCGCAAAGACAACGGCTGCTGATTGCGCCGGACCCGGGAGCCGCCGTCGAAAAACGCGTCGCGGAGATTTATTCGGCGCCCGCCGGCGTGCTCGCCCGCGCGAGGGAAATCGCCGGGGATTGAGATAATCCGCGCCGCCTTGCCGCCCGGCGCCGGCGGCGCTAGACAGGCGGCGGTTTTGTTCGCGTTTGCATTTAATGGGTTCGTGATGCCGCATCCGGAAAAATTCCTGCTCGCCGGCGTGATGGGCGATCCCATTATGCATTCGCGCTCGCCGGCGCTGCATAATTACTGGATGGCGCGGCACGGGCTCGCCGGAGCCTACGTGCCATTGCACGTGCCCGCCGCGCGTCTTCAGGGCGCCCTGCGCGCGCTGCCCGCGCTCGGCTTTGCGGGGTGCAATCTGACCATTCCGCTCAAGGAAACGGCGATGGGCATCGTCGATTCCATCGATGACACCGCGCGCAAAATCGGCGCGATTTCCTGCGTCACCGTGCGGGCCGACGGCTCGCTGCACGGCGCCAACAACGACAGCTACGGATTTGCTGAAAGCCTCAGCGAGGCTTTCCCCGCCTGGCGCGGGGATGCGGGGCCCGCCGTGGTGATTGGAGCCGGGGGCGCGGCGCGGGCGGTGGTTCACGCGCTGATCCAGCGCGGCGCGCGCGAAATCCGTCTCGTCAACCGCACGTTTGACCGCGCCGCCGCGCTGGCGGCCGAAGCGGGCGCCTTGGTGAGCGCGCTGCCATGGAACGGGCGGCACGCGGCGCTGGAGGGCGCGGCGCTGCTGGTCAACACCACCAGCCAGGGGATGGTGGGCAATCCGCCGCTGGAACTGGCGCTGAGCGCCCTGCCCGCGCAGTCTCTCGTTGCCGATGTCGTTTATATCCCTGGCGAGACGCCGCTGCTGCGCGATGCGCGGCTGCGCGGCTTGCGCGCGGTCAACGGGCTAGGCATGCTGCTGCATCAGGCGCGGCCCGCCTGGCATTCATGGTTCGGCCTCGACCCCAAGGTGACGCCGGAACTGCGCGCGATGATCGAGGCCACGCTGTAATTTGGAAAGGGAATGCCATGCTGCCGCCCGATATCGATCCCCAATCGCGGAACCGCCTGCCGCTGCCGAGCCGCGCGGATTATTCGGCTGAGGATGTCGATGTCTACGATTCCGTCGCCGACCCAAAAGGCGGCACGATCCGCGGCCTCATCGGCCCCGGCGGCATCGGCCTGCACAGCCCCAAACTGGCGAAACTCCTGCGGCCCGTTGGGCGTTATCTGCGCCACGACGCGCCGATCTCCCCGCGCATCCGCGAGACCGCCATCCTCATCACCGCGAGGGAATGCGACAGCCAATTTGAATGGGCGGCGCATGAGCCCGAAGGACTGAAATGCGGCGTGCCGGCCGCGGTCATTGATGTGATCAAACACCGCAAATCCACCGCGGGACTTGACGATGATGACGACCTCATCATCACGCTCGGGCGCGAAATGTTCGGCGCCCGCAAAGTCCAGCCGAAGACTTTCGCGCGGGCGCTGAAGCGCTTCGGGCGGACCACGCTCGTCGATCTGGTTTCGCTGATGGGCAATTACGCGGGCACCGCGGCGCTGCTCTGCGCGTTCGAC
Organism: Hyphomicrobiales bacterium; assembly: GCA_025362655.1. Lineage (GTDB taxonomy): Bacteria > Pseudomonadota > Alphaproteobacteria > Rhizobiales > Beijerinckiaceae > Terripilifer. The sequence goes on from JANYFM010000195.1 coordinate 3,570, forward strand.
ATGCAGCTCGATGACGGGCCGCATGTCGCGCTGCTGCCGGTGCCTTGAGGCCCGGCGCATTCGCGTTAATCGCCCTCCAGCGCCGCTTTCAGTTTGGCGATGACGGGGGGCGGGATTTCGTAAATTTTTTGGACGATTTCCTGGAGAGCCGCGCCGTCGATGACTTTGATGGCGAGCTTTTGCCGCTCCGCCTCGGCGATGGCCTGGGGGTCGGCCAGCGCCTTGACGAAAGCGGCGCGTATCGTCTCGACACGGTCCTTTGGCACGCCCGCCGCCATCACAAAAGGCCGTGTGAACACGCCCTGCGAATACAATAGCTCCAGCATTTGAAGCTGCTCGGGGCCGCGCGCCCAAGCGGTCGAAAGCGGCACGCCGGCTTGGTTGAGGCCGGCGTCGCCGGAGACCGCCTCCTGCACGAGCACGCGCATGGTCTTTTTCTCGAACCAGTCGGGCCGCTGAGACTGAATGGAGGTCCATCCCATGCCGCAGAGGCCTTGAACCTCGCCGCTCTCGATGGCCATGCCGACCTCGCGCGTGCCGCCGTAGCCGTGGACAAATCTTATCTTCGCGCCGAGCACGTTTTTCAGCGCCATCGGCATATCGCGCGTAGTGCCTCCGCTGGAGCCGAGGATGACTTCGCGCGTGAAGAAATCATCGAAGGTTTTCACCGGCGAATCCGCGCGCATCAGGCAGACAAAGACTTCTGAATTGGCGCTGCCTATATAATGGAAGACGCGCGCGTCATGTTTGATCTGCGCGGCGTTCTGGCTGACCAGTTGATCAATCAGGGAGCCCGCTTGCGGCGCGCCGATCACTGTGCCGTCTTTGGCGCCGGCGTTCGCCACCCATGCCGCGGACGTGTTGCCGCTGGCGCCGGGCATGTTCTGCACGATGACATTGGGATTGCCGGGAATATATTTGCCGATGAAGCGCGCGACGAGGCGGCCGAAGAGATCGTAGCCGCCGCCGGGCGTCGAGCCGACGACGATGGTAATCTGTTTGCCTTTGTAGAAGTCCGCGGCCGCGTCCTGCGCGCGGGCGGCTGCGGTGAAGGCCAGCGCCGCAAGGCCGGCGAACACAAACGGGCGCGCGCGCATGGCGGCGCTCACGGCAGTTTCGAGCGGTAATGGTCCCAGGTCTTTTTGAACAGGCTCGGGGTCCATAGTTTCTCGCGGCAAAGCGCCTGCTCCTCCTGCGAGAAGACATAGGGCTCGCCGATTTGGCTGGCCATATATTGGCGCTCGGAATTCTCCTCAAGATAAACCGCAAGCGTGAAGGCTTCGACGACATCGGCGCCGACAACGGTGACGCCGTGGGATTTGAGCAAAATGGACGGGCGCGGGCCCAGCGCTTTCGCCAGTTGCTCGCCCATCGCCTTTGTGTTGACGGAATTGGGCGTGTCGAACAGCGGGACTTCGCCGAGCAGCACGCCCTGCGCGTACACCGGCTTATAGGGCGTGCCGGTCATCGACAGATACGTCGACCATCGCGGATGCGTGTGAACAATGGCTTTGACATCGGGCCGCGCGCGGTAAATTTCCGAATGCAGATGAAATTCCAGCGGCGGCGGCACATTGCCCTCCAGCGGCCTGCCGTCGAGATTTATGGCGATAATGTCCTCGCCGGTCAGCGCGCCGCGCACGGAGGGGCCGGAATTGATGAGCATGCGGTCATCGCCGGAGCGCGCGGAGAAATGCCCATTGTAGTCAACCACGCCGGCGCGTTCGAGCATGCGGATGGCGTCCGTGAGAAGCCGGCGGGTCTGGGTTTCGCTCTGGGCAGGCGCGGACATCTGTTTACTCCCGCGGGGCGTTTGGAACCCCGATTGAATTTATAGCCGAGCCAGCGCCGGCCCGCCAGCCATTGCCAGCGCGCCGGGGCCGCGCGAAGGTGCGGCATAAACCAACGAGGAGGCAACATGCTGCGCATTAGGCACATCGCGCTCGCCAGCGATCATCCGGGCAAGGCGGCGGATTTTTATAAGGAGGCGTTCGGCTTTCAGGAGTTGCGCCGCTTCGGGCTCGATCCCGATGCTCCGGACGTGGCAAAACGCCCCTCCGGCGTGTTTCTGACGGACGGCGCGATCAATATCGCGATTTTGAAATTCAACGACGACCAGCTCGGCAAGGGCATGGATTTTCTCGGCATCCACCATTTCGGCGTCGTCGTCGATGACACCGCCGCGTGGATGGCCAAGCTGGAGGCGATGGGCGCTGAGCCCGTGCCCTATCAGGCCCCGCCCGGCGGGCATGCCGAGATCAAATACCGCGGCCCCGACGGCGTGGTGTTCGATATCACCGGGCACGCATGGGAGGGCAGCGAGGGCGCTTGATTTGAGTCGACACGTTGTGCCGGACACCGCAGCCGCGTCCGGCGCCATCATTGCAAATTCGGCACCAGCTTCCGGATGGTTTCGACCATGTCCGGCGGCGTCTTGTAGAGATCGCCGACGAGGCGCGTGAGGTTTTCCGGCGCGCGCCAAGCCATGTCGAGATTGAGTTTGCCGGCCTCCGCGATCAGCTCGGGGTCCTTCACGGCCTCCTCCATGGCGCGGCGCATAAGCGCCACGCGCTGCGGGGGAACGTCAGGGGGAAACGCGTATGGGCGGCCGAACTCGGTGCTTGAGAAAGCAAAGCGCATGAATTGCTTTTGCGCGTCCGCCGCAAAATCATAAATCGACGGCGCATCGGGGATTTCCGGCATGAAGGTTTCCTCGGCGCGAAAGAGCACGCGAAGCCTGCCTGTTCGAAACGCCTCCGCGCTGCCCCTGAACTGCCCGTAAGAGGAGCAGACGCCGTCAACCTCCCTGCGCTCGATCGCCAGAACAATGTCCGGCGTCCCCTTGTATCCCTCGATCATGCGGAATTTCGTGGAGAGCGCGTGGTTGAAGACCGTCGGCAAAATGCTGGTCGAATTGCCGGCGCCGACGCTGCCGACGATCAGCTCCGTGGAAAAAACATCCGCGACGGTCCGCACCGGCGCCCTGTCGCTGACGACACAGACCCGTCCGGGAAAGGACGTCCCGCCAAGCCAGATCAGGCGGCGCGGATCGGCCTCGATATTGGGCAGGCCCAGCAAAGCCTGGCTGGCGAGATTGCGGGTGAGCGCTCCCAAAACCGTTCCGTCCCGCGGCGCCTGATTGTAAATATAGTTGGCGGCAACGATGCTCGCGGCCTGCGGCATGTTCTGGATGATGACGGCGGGCTGCCCGGGAATATGTTTTGGCAAATATTTTGCCAGCATGCGCGCGCCGGTGTCGTAGTCATTGCCGGCGGGAAAGCCGACAATCATCCGGATTTGCTTGTTCCTGTAAAAATCGCTTTCCGTTTGGGCCGCCGCGGCCGTGCAAAGCGCGCCCGCGAACAGGATGGCCGCTGACAATCCCGGTTTCATGCCGCGCATTTTTTCCCGCCCTTCGCCGCGCGCTCAGTGTTTGCTTAAAAAAGTGAGCGCCAGCGCGTTGAATGCCTCCGGCTGTTCCCACGACACCGCATGCCCGGCTTCGGGCACAAGCGCGAATTCCGCGCCTTTTATTTTGGCCGCCCACAGACGCATCATCGAGGGCGGCGAGACCGCGTCGGCGCCGCCGGCGATGACAAGCGCGGGAACTTTTATGCCGGCCAGCTTGGCGTAAGTGTTGGGCGTGCGCAGCGGCTGGAACGGCGCGTCCTTTTGGCGCGCTCCGTCATCGATGGCGATCCAGCGCGCGACACCTTCGGGATTGGCGCCGCGGTAGGAGGGGCTGATTTCCCTGACATGGGCGGGAAGCGCGCGGAAACCCTCGAATTCAATGCGGGCGCGGAATTCATCGATTTCTTTTTCCGCAAGCTGCGCCGAGGTCGCCGCGGCGATGACGCTGAGCAGGCGCCGGGGTTTCCACGCGGCATAATCCAGCGCCGCAAAGCCGCCGCCGGCAACCCCAAGCAGATGAAACTTTTCGAGCCTGAGATGATCGGCCAGCGCGTCGAGATCGCCGGCGATGGAGCCGGGCTGCGCGCCCGTGGCGGGGACGGCGAGGCTTTGGCCCCAGCCGCGCCGGTCGAACGCGATGACGCGGTATCCGGCGACAGCGAAAGGCTCGATCTGCGGCTCCCAGGAATCGACGGCGCCGGTGTTGGCATGCAGCAGGATCAGCGGCGCGCCGGCGCCGCCGGTATCGATATAATGCAAACACACGCCGGGGAGATCAGCGAACCCCGGGGAGTATAGCTTTTCGGTCGCGAGAGCGGGCGCCGCGGCGGCGAGCGCGGCGGCCAGCGCGGCAATGCGGCGCGGCGCGGCCATGTCAGCGCGCCGCCGCGCGCGGAACGATGCCGGTTTCCACCCGAACGAAGCCGCCGACCTTCACACAGGAATTGACCGAGGGCGCCCAGACAAAGCCCTCGCCGTAGGAGGCGCAGGATTTGACGGCCTGTTTTTCCGCGGCCCGGCGCGAGGGAAGCTCCGCGGCCGCGGCGGACACGGCGGCGCTGATCAAAATCGCGAGAGCCGCGGGAAACGTTGCATGGCTGGCGCGCATCAAGGCTCCCTTGCGGCGGCGGTGGTGGGCGGTGACGGTCTCGAACCGCCGACATTCTGCGTGTAAAGCAGACGCTCTACCAACTGAGCTAACCGCCCCTCAAATTGCTTTTAGAATTGCCGGCCCCGCCGCGCAAGGGCGCGTGAAAAAGGGCGCGAATCCCTCAGGGAAACGCGCCCTTTCGTGTTTTGAAACGCCTCAGTGCGCGATAACCCCGCCCGCGTCCTCCTCGGGAGGCACATTCGGCGTTGCGCCTTTCGCCGGGATTTCCTCCTCCCAGGAGATCGGCACGGGCTGGCGCACCAGCGCGTGTTTCAGCACCTCGTCCATGCGCGACACCGGCACGATTTCCAGCGCGTTTTTCACGTTGTCCGGGAGTTCGGCGATATCCTTGGCGTTCTCCTCGGGGATCAACACCTTGGTGAGGCCGCCGCGCAGCGCCGCAAGCAGCTTCTCCTTCAAACCGCCGATCGGCAGCACGCGTCCGCGCAGAGTCACCTCGCCGGTCATTGCGAGATTGCGATGCACGGGAATGCCCGTCAGCAGCGACACAATGGCGGTGGCCATGGCGATGCCGGCGGATGGGCCGTCCTTGGGCGTTGCGCCCTCGGGCACGTGAACATGGATGTCGCGGCGCTCAAACATCGGCGGCTCGATGCCAAAATCGATGGCGCGCGAGCGGACGTAGGATGCCGCCGCGGAAATCGATTCCTTCATCACTTCCTTCAGGTTGCCGGTGACGGTCATGCGGCCCTTGCCGGGCATCATGACGCCTTCGATGGTCAGCAGTTCGCCGCCGACCTCCGTCCAGGCGAGCCCGGTCACGGCGCCGACCTGGTCCTCCAGCTCGGCCTGGCCGAAGCGGTATTTGGGCACGCCGAGATATTCGGCGAGCACGATGGGATTGACCGCCACCTTCTTTGTTTTGCCGGTGACGATATCCTTCACCGCCTTTCGGCAGAGGTTGGATATCTCGCGCTCCAGATTGCGCACGCCGGCCTCGCGGGTGTAGAGGCGCACAATCATCTGCAGCGCGTCATCCTCAATGGACCATTCCTTCTCGGAAAGGCCGTGCTTTTTCAGCGAGGCGGGAATGAGATGGGTTCTGGCGATTTCCAGCTTCTCGTCCTCGGTGTAGCCGGCGATGCGGATGATTTCCATGCGGTCCATCAGCGGCGCCGGGATGTTCAACGTGTTGGCGGTGGTCACGAACATCACGTTCGACAGATCGTAATCGACCTCAAGATAATGGTCGTTGAAGCTGGAATTCTGCTCGGGATCGAGCACCTCCAGCAGCGCCGACGAGGGGTCGCCGCGGAAATCCATGCCCATTTTGTCGATTTCGTCGAGCAGAAACAGCGGATTCGATGATTTCGCCTTGCGCATCGACTGGATGATTTTGCCGGGCATCGAGCCGATATAAGTGCGCCGATGGCCGCGTATCTCCGCCTCGTCGCGCACGCCGCCGAGCGACATGCGCACGAAATCGCGGCCCGTCGCCTTGGCGATGGACTTTCCCAGCGAGGTTTTGCCGACGCCGGGAGGGCCGACGAGGCAAAGGATCGGCCCGGTCAGCTTGTTGGCGCGCTGCTGCACGGCGAGATATTCGACGATGCGCTCCTTGACTTTGTCGAGCCCAAAATGATCGTCATTGAGCACGGCCTGCGCGGCGAGGAGGTCCTTTTTGACCTTGGTGTTTTTCTTCCACGGAATCGACAGCAGCCAATCGAGATAATTGCGCACGACGGTGGCCTCCGCCGACATCGGCGACATCTGCCGGAGCTTCTTGACCTCGGCGGTCGCTTTGTCGCGCGCCTCCTTCGAGAGCTTGGTGTTCTTGATGCGCTCCTCTATCTCGGCGATGTCGTCCTTGCCGTCCTCGCCGTCGCCAAGCTCCTTCTGAATGGCCTTCATCTGCTCATTCAAATAATATTCGCGCTGGGTCTTTTCCATCTGGCGCTTGACGCGCGTGCGGATGCGCTTCTCCACCTGAAGAACCGAGACTTCGCTTTCCATCAGGGCAAGACACTTCTCCAGCCGCTTCGCCACGGCGGGCATTTCGAGGATCGCCTGCTTATCGGCGATTTTGACCGCGAGATGCGAGGCGACGGTGTCCGCGAGTTTGGAGAAATCGTCGATTTGGCCGACGGCCGCGACAACCTCGGGCGAGACTTTCTTGTTGAGCTTCACGTAGCCTTCAAATTCGCTGACGACGGAGCGCGACAGCGCCTCGACCTCGATCCGCTCGCCGGCATCGTCGGCGATCACCTGCGCGGAAGCCTCGTAAAAATCATCGGTGCGGATGTAATTGCGCACATGCGCGCGCGCCGCGCCCTCGACCAGCACTTTGACGGTGCCGTCAGGCAGCTTCAACAATTGCAGGACCGTGGCGATCGTGCCGGTGGTGAAAATGGCCGAAGTGGCGGGATCATCATCCGCCGCGTTCTGCTGAGTGGCGAGCAGGATGAACTTGTCAGCCTTCATCACCTCCTCAAGGGCGCGGATGGATTTCTCGCGTCCAACGAACAGCGGCACGATCATGTGCGGAAACACAACGATGTCGCGCAGCGGCAGGACGGGATAGTTCTCGATGGAGCCGGGGGCGGCGGGAATGCGCTTCTGGGTGCTCATGATTTATCCTGTCTCCTGGCATCCGCGGACCCGCTTTGAGCAGCCCGCAAACGCAAAACGCCAACCCGCCAAACATCCGGCATACAAAAGCACGATTCGCGCTAAACGCGATGCCCGGCCTGTGGATCGCGGTCTCCGCCGCAAGGCCC
>JANYFM010000210.1 GCA_025362655.1 Hyphomicrobiales bacterium
TTCTGGGGCGGCGTCGGCGAGCCGACGATCGCCGTGGCGGCGCCCGCCGTTCTCAACGCGATCGCGGCGGCGACCGGCAAACGCTTCCGCAGCTTCCCGCTGATGAACCAGAACCTCGCGACCTCGTGACAAACCAAGCGGCGGCCTTTTGGCCGCCGCTCCCCTTTTGGCGGAATGCCACCATGATCCGCGCGGCCCTTTCGGCTTTGCTGTTGACCGGCGCGGGCGCGGCGCTTGCCCAATCGGCCGAAGCGCCGCCGGGAGCCGCGGCCTGTTCGGGCTGCCATGCCATTTCGAAATCTGTCGAAACCCCCGCGCCGCGCCTTCTTGGCCGCGAGCCCGCGGATGTCGTTGCCGCCATGCTGGCGTTCAAATCAGGCGCGCGCCCGGCGACCATCATGGACCGCATCGCCAAAGGCTTCAACGAAGACGAGATACGCGCTATCGCCGCATGGTACGGCGCGCAAAAAGACTGACGGGAACGCGTTGATGACCGACCGCAGGACAAGCCGCCGCGATGCGTTGAAATGGCTCGGCGGCGCGGCGGGCTCGGCGCTGGCCGCCCCCGCGCTGGCGCAGGGCGCCGCGGGAACCGTGATCGTCATCGGCGGCGGGTTTGGCGGGGCCGGCTGCGCGCGGGCGCTCAAAAAACTCAATCCGGCGCTTAGCGTGACGCTGATCGAGGCGAATGCCGTCTTCACCGCCTGCCCGTTCAGCAACGGCGTGATCGCGGGACTGCGCGATTTGAAAGAGCAGCAGTTCGGTTATGAGGGGATTGCCCGCGACGGCGTGAAAATGATTTTCCAGGCGGCGGCGGGCGTCGATCCGCAGGCGCGCAATGTAACGCTGGCCGATGGCACGCGGCTCGCCTACGACCGCCTCGTGCTGTCGCCCGGAATAGACCTGCGCTGGGATGCGCTGCCTGGATACACGGAGGCCGCATCCGAGCGCATGCCGCATGCGTGGAAAGCCGGCGCGCAAACGCTGCTGCTGCGCCGCCAGCTTGAATCGATGGAGGACGGCGGGCTCGTCGTCATGTCGGCGCCGGCCAATCCTTTCCGCTGTCCGCCCGGGCCTTACGAGCGCGCCAGCCTCATCGCTTATTATCTCAAAACGAAAAAGCCGAAATCGAAACTGATTGTTCTCGACGCGAAGGACGCCTTCTCGAAACAGCGGCTGTTTCAAAACGCCTGGAAGGAACTTTACCCCGCCCATCTCGAATGGGTGTCGCTCTCCGCCGGCGGCAAAGTGACGGCCGCGGATGCGGCGGGCCTCACGCTGACAACCGATTTTGGCTCGCACAAAGGCGCGGTCGTCAATGTCATTCCGCCGCAAAAGGCGGGCGCCATCGCCGCGCTGGCGGGCGCCGCGGACCGCACGGGCTGGTGTCCGGTGGAGCCTGTGGCTTTCACCTCCACATTGCAGCCGGGCATCCATGTTATCGGCGATGCCGCTGTCATGGGGGCGATGCCGAAGTCGGCTTTTTCCGCCAATGCGCAGGCGAAAGTCTGCGCCGCCGCCATCGTGCGGCTGTTGGCGGGCACGGCGCCGGCGGAACCGCGGCTGATCAATACTTGTTATTCCGTCGTGGCGCCCGATTACGGCATCACCGTCGCCGGGGTTTATAAACCAAATAATGGGGTTCTCGTCGATGTCGAGGGCGCGGGCGGCGTCAGCCCGCTGGAAGCTCCGGCAAGCACGCGCGCGCAGGAGGCCGCCTATGCCGAGGGCTGGTTCAAAACCATCGGCGCGGAAACTTTTGGCTGAGCCGGCGATGCGCATTCCCCTCCCGGCAATCCTATGCGCGGCCGCCGCTCTGGCCGGCGCGGCCGCCCCCTCCCGCGCGCAGGAGCCGCCGGCGCCTTATGCCGTCACCGGCGATGCCATTGCGGCTTCCCTGACCGGCGCTCCCGGCGACCCCGTGAGGGGCCGCGCCATCGCGCTGAGCCGGCAGACCGGGCTTTGCATCCTCTGCCATTCCGGGCCTTTCCCGGAGGAGCGGTTCCAAGGCACGCTGGCGCCCGATATGAGCGGCGCGGGTTCGCGCTGGAGCGAGGGCCAACTGCGTCTGCGCATCGTCGATGCCAGCCGCCTTAACCCGGATACAATCATGCCGCCTTATTACCGGCTGGAGGGGCTGAGCCGCGTCGCCCCCGCCTTCGCCGGCAAGACCCTGCTTAGCGCAGCGCAGATCGAGGATGTCGTGGCGTTTCTGATGACGCTGCGCTAGAGATGAGCATCTGAATTTAGGGACCGCTGCGAACGGCGGGACACGTTCGAAAAGGGAGGATTCCATGAAACTGATGTACGCGCCCGGCACCTGCGCGCTCGGCATTCACATTTTGCTTGAGGAAATCGGCAAGCCCTATGAGCTCGTTGCCGTCGATTTCGCCAACCGCGCGCAATACCAGCCTGAATTCACGGGGGTTAACCCCAAATCGAAAGTGCCGGTCCTTGTGCGCGATGACGGCTCCAGCCTGACCGAATATCCGGCAATCTCGGTCTGGCTCGGACTGGTCAATCCCGACAAAAAACTCATTCCCGCCGATGCGGAGGGCCACGCGCGCATGCTGGAGGCGATGGATTACATCGTCGCAACCATGCACATGCAGGCTTTCACGCGATACTTCCGGCCGATGCTTTTCTCCGCCAACGAGGCTGAGCATCCCGCGCTCAAAGCGCGCGGCGAGGAAATGTTCAAGAAAGGTTTCGCGCTGATGGATAAAGCGCTTGAGGGCAAAGAATGGGTAACCGGCGCTTTCTCGCTCGCCGATCCCGCGCTGTTCTATGTCAGTTGGTGGGGCGCCGAGCGCATGAAGGCGACGCTGCCGCCGAATATCGCGGCCCATTACGCCCGCATGCGCGCGCGGCCCAGTGTACAGCGCGCGCTGAAGCAAGAGGGATTTTGAGCCGGGCACGGGCACCGGAGCCGCCAAGCCCGCACTTGACGCGGACCGCTATTCTGACAATGTGCCGCCGCTCGGCGGCACGAAGCGCCTAACAAGACATTTGTGCGCCGCAATAAATCAGGGCCTGCGGCAATTGGGTCCAAGGGAGGATGCGTGCAGCCTACCGATATCGCCAATCCTGATTACTTCCACAAAGTCGTCGATTGCCAGTGGGCCTGCCCCGCTCACACCCCGGTCCCCGAATATATCCGGATGATCTCGGCGGGCCGGTACGGCGATGCCTATATGGTCAATTGGAAATCCAACGTCTTTCCTGGAATTCTCGGGCGCACCTGCGATCGGCCCTGCGAGCCCGCCTGCCGGCGCGGCCGCATCGAGAAAGAGCCCGTCGCGATTTGCCGGCTGAAACGCGTCGCCGCCGATTACAAAGAAGACATCACCAGCCGGCTGCCCAAGGCGCCGGCGGTTAAAAACGGCAAGCGTATCGCCTGCCTCGGCGGCGGCCCGGCCTCGCTCGCTGTGGCGCGCGATCTGGCGCCGCTCGGCTATGACATCACGGTGTTCGATCAGGACCCGCTGGCCGGCGGCATGATGCGCACGCAAATCCCCAAATTCCGCCTGCCGGAAACCGTCATCGATGAGGAGGTCGGCTACATCCTCAACCTCGGCATTCATTTCAAGGGCGGCCATAAAATAGAGTCTATGCGGGCCGTGCTCGATCAGGGCTTCGACGCCGTGTTTGTCGGCACGGGGGCGCCGCGCGGGCGCGACCTCGATATTCCCGGACGGGAAGAGGCGCGCGCCCATGTTCATATCGGCATCGAATGGCTGTCGAGCGTCAGCTTCGGCCATATCGATAAAATCGGGCGGCGCGTCGTGGTGCTTGGCGGCGGCAACACCGCCATGGACTGCTGCCGCTCGTCACGCCGGCTCGGCGGAGAGAGCGTTACCGTTGTGGTGCGTTCGGGTTTTGAGGAGATGAAAGCCTCCGCCTGGGAAAAAGACGACGCGATGCATGAAGGCATCCCCATTCTCAACTGGCTTGTGCCCAAAGAGTTCCTGCATGAGGGCGGGAAACTGACCGGCGTCGTCTTTGAAAAAGTGAAAGCCGAAATTGACGCGAAAGGCCGCCGCAATCTCGTGCCTTCCGGCGAGCCCGATCATCTCATCGAATGCGACGATGTGCTGGTCGCGGTCGGCCAGGAGAATTCCTTCCCGTGGATTGAGCGCGGCATCGGCATTGATTTTGACAAATGGGGCATGCCCGCCGTGGATGCGAGGACGCATCAATGCTCGCGTCCGGGCGTTTTCTTCGGCGGCGACGCGGCTTTCGGCCCGAAAAATATCATCTGGGCGGTGGCGCACGCGCATGAGGCCGCTGTCTCCATCGACAAATATTGCAACGGCCAGGATATCGCCGACCGGCCGCCGCCGATGACCCATCTGATGAGCCAGAAGATGGGCATCCACGAGTGGAGCTATGACAACGACATCCGCAATGACCTTCGCCACAAAGTGCCGCACAAGGACCCGGCGCTGGCGCTGAAGGACATCCGCATGGAGGTCGAGCTGGGCTTTGACGGCAAGCTCGGACTCGCGGAGGCGCAGCGCTGCCTCAACTGCGATGTGCAGACGGTCTTCGACGAGGACCTGTGCATCGAATGCGACGCCTGCGTCGATATTTGCCCGGTTGACTGCATCACCTTCACGGGCAACGGCGAGGAGGCGGACCTGCGCGGGCGCCTGATGGCGCCGGCGGCCAATCTGACGCAGGACATCTATGTGTCGAAGCCGCTGAAGACAGGCCGCATCCTCGCCAAAGACGAGGATGTTTGCCTGCATTGCGGCTTTTGCGCCGAGCGCTGCCCGACGGGCGCATGGGACATGCAGAAATTTCTGCTCAATGTGACGCACGCGGGAGACGCGGCGGGGGAGCCGGCATGCCGATCAGCGGCGTAAACGATTTCGTCATCCGATTCGCCAACGTCAACGGCTCGGGTTCAGCCAGCGCCAACCAGCTGTTCGCGCGCAGCATCATCCGCATGGGCGTGCCGGTTTCGCCGCGCAATATCTTCCCCTCCAATATCCAGGGCCTGCCGACCTGGTATGAGGTCCGCGTCAACGGCGAGGGCCATCTGGGGGCGCGCGGCGGCACCGATATGCTCGTCGCCATGAACCCGCAGACCTGGAAGCAGGATGTGGCCGGCATCGAGCCCGGCGGTTATCTGTTTTATGATTCCTCGCGGCCCGTTCCGAAATCGGAGTTCCGCGATGATATCACGGTCATCGGCATGCCGCTGACGGAGATTTGCAACGCGCGCTACAAAGAGCCGCGGCTGCGCCAGCTGTTCAAGAACATCATCTACGTCGGCGCCCTCGCGGCCCTGCTCGACATTGATCTGAAAGAGGCTGAGGGCCTAATCGCCGCGCAGTTCAAGGGAAAAGAGAAACTTGTCACGCCGAATGTCGAGGCGCTGCGCGCCGGCTTTGAATACGCGAAAGCGCATTTCCAGTGCCCGCTCGGCATCCGGGTGGCGCGCTCGGACGCGGTGGGCGACGCTGTTTTCATCGAAGGCAACGACGCCGCGGCGCTCGGCGCTGTCTATGGCGGCGCGAGCGTCTGCGCGTGGTATCCGATCACCCCGTCAACCTCGCTCGCCGAATCCTTCATGGCCTATTGCAAGCGCCTGCGGACGGACAAAGCGACCGGCAAAAACAATTACGCCATCGTGCAGGCGGAGGATGAGCTGGCCTCCATCGGCATGGTCATCGGCGCGGCGTGGAACGGCGCGCGGGCTTTCACAACCACTTCGGGCCCCGGCATCTCGCTTATGCAGGAGTTTTTGGGGCTGGCTTATTTCTCGGAAATTCCGGCGGTCATTTTCAACGTGCAGCGCGGCGGCCCCTCGACGGGCATTCCGACGCGCACCCAGCAGTCGGACCTGCTCGCCTGCGCCTTTGCCTCGCACGGCGACACCAAACACGTGATGCTGATTCCAGAAGACCCGCATGAGGCCTTCGAATTCGGCGCGCTGTCGTTCGATCTCGCCGACCGGCTGCAAACGCCTGTGTTTGTCATGCTCGATCTCGACATCGGCGCCAACCACCGGCTGTGCAAGCCTTTCCGGTGGGACGAGACGCGCCGGCTCGACCGCGGCAAAGTGCTGGACTTCGCGGCGCTGGAATCAGGCCGGCAGTTCGGACGCTATCTCGATGTGGACGGCGACGGCATCGCGTACCGCACCTATCCGGGAACGCATCCCACGCGCGGCGCCTATTTCAACCGCGGCACGACGAAGGACAGCTTCGCGAAATACTCCGAGGAGGGCCCGGATTACATCGAGAACATGGAACGGCTGATGCGGAAATTCGACACCGCCAAGACGCTGGTGCCCGCCGCCGTCATCGAGAACTCGCCGCGCAAAACCCCGCTCGGCGTCATCTTCTACGGCTCGACCTCGCCCGCCATGCACGAGGCCGCCGGGCAGCTGGCTGACGACGGCGTGCATCTTAACCTGATGCGCGTTCGCGGTTTTCCCTTCGGGCGCGAGATCGCCGACTTTATCGACGCGCATGAGCGCGTGTTCATCGTTGAGCAGAACCGCGATGCGCAGCTGCGCACGCTTATCCTCGTTGAATTGGGCGCCGATCCCGCGCGGCTGTCGCCGATTCTCCACTATGACGGCAATCCGATCACCGCGCGCTTCATCCGCGCGGCCATCGGCGCCGCGGTCCGGTCGCCCGCGCGCGGCGGCAAGGTAAAGGTCACGTCATGAGCTATCTGGCAAAGCCGAAATTCCATCACCCCGCGCTGGAAGCCAATTCGCTGGGCTTCACCCACCGGGATTACGAGGGCTCGATATCGACGCTCTGCGCCGGCTGCGGCCATGATTCCATCTCCGCCGCGATCATCCACGCCTGCTATGAGCTGGCGATACCCCCGCACCGCGTCGCCAAACTCTCGGGCATCGGCTGCTCATCGAAGACGCCGACGTATTTTCTGGGGCAGTCACACGGCTTCAACACGGTGCACGGGCGCATGCCCTCGGTGCTGACCGGCGCCAATCTGGCCAACCGCGAGCTGATTTATCTCGGCGTCTCCGGCGACGGCGATTCCGCCTCCATCGGATTCGGCCAGTTCGCCCATGCCATCCGCCGCGGCGTCAATATGGTCTATATCGTCGAGAACAACGGGGTTTACGGCCTCACAAAGGGGCAGTTCTCCGCCACCGCCGACAAGGGCTCGAAGAGCAAAAAAGGGGTCGTCAATTCGGACTCGCCGATCGATATGGTCGCCATCGCCATCCAGCTCGGCGCGACCTATGTGGCGCGCAGCTTTTCCGGCGACAAGGCGCAGCTCGTGCCGCTCATCAAGGCCGCCTTTGAACATCAGGGCGCGGCGTTCATCGATTGTATCTCGCCCTGCGTCGCCTTCAACAACCACGAGGGGTCGACCAAGAGCTTCGACCATGTGCGCGCCCATAACGCGGCTTTGAACGAGCTGGATTTCATGACCGCGCGCGCGCCGATCACCGCCGACTACGAGCCCGGCCGGTCGGAAATCATCAAGCTGCATGACGGCACATCGATCCGCCTGCGCAAACTTGACGCGCGCCACGATGTCACCGACCGCGGCGCGGCGCTCGCCGCCATCCACGAGCACCAGGGCAAGGGCGAAATCGTCACCGGCCTGCTCTATGTCGAGGAGGACCCGCAGGATATGCACATGGGACTTGGCACGATCGACAAGCCGTTAAACCAGCTCGGCGAGGCTGATCTGTGCCCCGGCTCCGCCGTGCTGGAGCGCATCAACGCCGCCCTGCGCTGAGGAGAATCGCGTGGACCTTGGCCTCGCCGGGCGCGCCGCGCTGGTCACCGGCGCCTCGAAGGGAATCGGAGAGGCTGTCGCGCGCGCGCTTGCCGCTGAAGGCTGTCACCTGCATCTGGCGGCGCGCTCGGGCGCCAAATTGGAGGCGCTGGCGGCGGAATTGCGCGCGGCGCGCGGGATCAAAGTCGCCATTCATGCCTGCGATCTGTCGCGTCATGAGGAGGTCCTTGCCCTCGCGGAGGCCTGCGGCGCGCCCGATATTCTCGTCAACAACGCCGGCGCTATTCCTCCGGGCAATATTGCCTCTGTCGATCAGGCGCGCTGGGCGGCAAGCTGGGACCTGAAAGTTTTCGGCTATATCGGGCTGACGCGCGCGCTTCTGCCGGGCATGTATGCGCGCGGCAGCGGCGCCATCGTCTGCGTCATCGGCGCCGCCGGGCTCAACGCCAACCCGAATTACATCGCCGGATGCATGGCCAATGCCGCGCTTAACATGTTCGTGCGCTGTCTGGGCATGGAGACGTTCCATCACGGCGTGCGCATCAACGCGGTTAATCCCGGCGCCACCATGTCGGACCGCTGGATCACCATGGCGAAGGACAATGCCGGGCGCAAATTCGGCGATGCCGGGCGCTATATGGAGCTGGCCGCGGATTATCCGGGCAAACGCCCGGCGAGCGTTGAGGAAATCGCCGCCGCCGTGGCTTTCCTCGCGTCGGACAAATCGTCCTACACATCGGGCGCCGCGCTGACGATGGACGCCGGCCGCGGCTGACCGCCGGCATTGCCGCCAGGCGCGGGCGGCGTTACGCTGCGGCGCACCAGGCAGCCAGGAGACGCGCGTGAGCACCGGAAGAATCGTCGGATCGAAAAAAGACGGTGTCGCCCAGCTTTTGTTCGACAACGAGCCGCGGCGCAACGCGATTTCCATGGCCATGTCTCAGCAGGCGGCGGATCTGCTGGAGCAATACGCGGATGACCCGGAGGTGCGCCTGCTGGTGATCGCGGGCGCCGGGGACAAATCCTTCATCTCGGGCGCGGATATTTCCGAATTTGAAAAGACCCGCGCCGACCCGCGGACCGCCGCGCATTATTCGCTCGTCTCCTCGCGCATGTATAATCTTGTGCATGATTTTCCCAAGCCGGTCATCGCGAAAATCCGCGGCTTTTGCTTTGGCGGCGGGCTGGGCCTCGCGGCGGCGTGCGATCTGCGCTTCGCGTCCGATGATTCGCTGTTCGCCATTCCGGCCGCGCGCCTTGGCATCGCCTACCGCGTTGATTTCATCGCATGGCTGAATGCCATCGTCGGCGCGGCGCGGGTGCGCGAAATTCTCATCACCGCGCGGCGCTATCCCGCCGCCGAGGCCAAAGCCATGGGCCTTGTGCATCAGGTCGTCCCCGCGGCGGATTTT
Organism: Hyphomicrobiales bacterium; assembly: GCA_025362655.1. Taxonomy (GTDB): domain Bacteria; phylum Pseudomonadota; class Alphaproteobacteria; order Rhizobiales; family Beijerinckiaceae; genus Terripilifer. Next base: position 9,150 of record JANYFM010000210.1, read on the forward strand.
GAAGCCGCCTTCGCTTCCTATATCGCGGGAATGGCGCAAAACGCGCCGCTGTCGATGATCGCGTCCAAGCAAATGATCAACGAGATTGCCGATCCGCTGAAACCCATCGACCTCGCCAAATGCGAGGCGTTGTCGAAGGCCTGCCTCGCCAGCGCTGATTATGCCGAAGGGCGCCGCGCCTTCATGGAAAAGCGGACGCCTGTTTTCACGGGCGCGTGAGGCGCAAGAGGAGGCGGGCTTGGCTGGAGCGCTTGAAGGAATCCGCGTCATCGAATTCGCCAGCTACGTTTCCGGCCCCTATGCGGGGATGCTGCTGGCGGATTTCGGCGCCGAGGTGATCAAGGTGGAGGCGCCCGGCATAGGCGATCCGTTCCGCGGCTGGGGGCGCGTCGAATACAGCCCCACTTTCGGCTCCGTGAACCGCAACAAAAAGAGCGTCACGCTCGATCTCAAGAGCCCGAGAGGCGCGGCGGCGGCGCGCGCGCTGGCGAAGGACGCCGATGTCGTGATCGAGAATTTCCGCGCCGGCGCGATGGAGCGCCTCGGCCTTGGCTATGAAACGCTCCGCGCCGGCAATTCCGGGTTGATCTATTGCGCCATCACGGGCTTCGGCTCGACCGGGCCTTATGCGAAGCGCCCCGGCTATGACACGGTCGGACAGGCAATGAGCGGCCTGCTGAGCCTGCTGACCGATTTGGACGATCCCAAGCCGATGGGCATTTCGCTGTCGGACCACCTCGCCGGCATGGCCGCCTGCAATGGAATTCTCGGCGCGCTGGTGTCGCGCGGGCGCACGGGCCTCGGCCAGCGCGTGGATACATCGCTGCTGGAGGCGACGCTGTCGTTCTGCGGCGAGAACGCCGCCAATTATTTCGAGACGCGCGACACGCCGAGCCGGGCCACCCGCGCGCGCCGCGCGCAGGTCTATGCTTTTACGGACAGCGCCGGGAAGCCCTTCGTGGTTCATCTCTCCTCGCCGGCAAAATTCTGGGAAGGGCTGACCCGCGCCGCCGGCAGGCCGGATATGCTTGCCGACCCGCGCTTTGCCAGCAAAGAGACCCGTGGGAAAAATTATGCGGCGCTGCATGAGGGGCTGGCGTCGGTGTTCCGCGCAAACAGCCGCGAACATTGGCTTACGCGGCTGCTCGCCGAGGACGTGCCGGCCGCGCCGATCAATAATTTCGATGAGGTGTTCGCCGACCCTCAGGTAAAGCATCTGCAAATGCGCGTCGATATTCCGCATAAAAAGCTGGGCTCCGTTGGGCTGGTGCGCAACAGCCTGCGCATGTCCGCGACGCCGCCCGCCATTCATTCGCCCTCGCCGGAGCTTGGCGAGCATACAGCGGAAGTCCTCGGCGCTTTGGGGCTGGCGCCGTGACCGCGGCGCGCGCCCCGGGCCTGACGCGGCGAACCGCCCTCTGCGCTGTCTTTTGCGGCGCGTTCGGCGCGCGGGCCCAGTCGCCGGCGGATTTCTACCGCGGCAAAAAGCTGACACTGATCACCGCGGCGTCGCCGGGCGGCGGCTATGATCAATATGCGCGGCTGCTGGCGCGCCACATGCCCCGCCACATTCCCGGCGAGCCGCCGATCAGCGTGCAAAATATGACCGGCGCGGAGGGGCTCCGCGCCTCGAACCACATTTACAACGCGGCGGCGCAGGACGGCACCGTGATCGGCGGCGTTTCCCGCAACAACGCTTTGGCGCGGTTCTATGATTTCAACAATGCGGGCATCCAGTTTGACGCGCGGCGGTTTCACTGGCTGGGATCGCCCCAACAGGAAACCGGACTGCTCATCATCAACGCCAAATCCGGCGTGAAAGCCATTGAGGACATCCGCGGCCGGGAACTGACGGTCAGCTCGACGGCGCGCTCATCGCCCAGCTCCGTTTATGCGCGCCTGCTCAACGCGATGTACGGCGCGCGTCTGCGGACCATTGAGGGTTATGATGGCTCTCAGGCCTGCCTGATGGCGGTGGAGCGCAACGAAACGGACGCGCATATTTCCGGCGGCTCCTCGGCGCAGTTCCGCCGCCGGTTTGAGCCCTGGGTGGCGGCGGGGACCGCGCGCATCCTGTTGCAGATGGGCATGAAGCGGGACCCGGCCTATCCGGAAATTCCCACCGCGCTGGAAATCATGAACGCGCCGGCGGACCGGCAATTGTTTGAAATCGCGTTCGCCGAACAGGTGATGGGGCGGCCGTTCCTGCTTGGCCCCGGCGTGCCCGCCGACCGCGTGCAAATACTGCGCGCCGCCTTCGACGCGACGATGCGGGACGAGCGCTTTCTCGCCGACGCGGCGCGGGAGAATGCCGAGATCGATCCGGTGGACGGCGCGGCGATCAACGCGCTGCTGGACAGAGTTTATGCGGCGCCGGCGGATGTCGCGGAGCGCCTGCGCGCGCTGGCGAAATAGGCGGTGATTGGCATTTGGCGTCGATAGGCATTTAGTGTCGATAGGCATGGGGCGTCGATAGGCATGGGGCGGCTATGATTGAACCTTCACGGGACCTGCGGGACATTTGCGCCATCGCTGGCGCCGGCACATCGCGCCTCGGCAGGGCGCCCGGCGTCTCCAGCCTCGATCTGCTGGTTGAGGCGGCGCGCAATGCCGTCGCCGATTCCGGCATCCATCCGCGTGAGATCGACGGAATCATCTGCCGCGGTCCCGATGATATCTACAGCCATCATCAAATGATCGGCGAACGGCTCGGCATCAACGCGCGCTTTTCGACCACGGTGGCCAACGGCGGCGCCAGCCAGATACTCTCCGTCGCGCTGGCCGTGATGGCAATCCGCCACGGGCTCGCGACGACCGTTCTATGCGGCTATGGCCGCGACGCGTGGTCACGCACCCATTCCTCCGAGGAAACGCGGGTGCGCAACGAGACGCGGCCCGACAGCCAGTTGGCATCCGAGTTCGGGCCGGAGCACGGCTATTACGGCGCGGCCGCGGCGCATGCTTTGGGCGCGATGCGCCACATGCATCTCTATGGCACGACGAAGGAGCATTTCGGCCGCATCGCCGTGGATTTCCGCGAACACGCGCTGCGCAATCCCGATGCGCAAATGAAGAAGCCGCTGACGATGGAGGAATACCGCGCGCAGCGTTCCATCGTGCGGCCTTTCGGCCTCTATGATTGCAGCCTGCGCAGCGACGCGGCGGGCGCGATGATTGTCACCAGCGCGGCGCGGGCGCGCGATCTGAAACAACCGCCGGTGCTTATCAAGGGTTTCGGAACCCACAACAATCTGCGGGGCTGGACGGCGGACGACAATATGATCGTCACCGCCGCCAAACAGTCGGGCGAGGCGGCCTATCGCATGGCGGGGCTGGGATCGGGCGATATCGACACGGCGCAAATCTACGATTGCTTCACCTACATGGTTCTCGCGCAGTTGGAGGATTACGGCTTCTGCAAAAAGGGCGAGGGAGGCCCGTTCGTCGCCTCCGGCGCTCTGCGGCTGGACGGCGCGCTGCCAACCAACACGTCGGGCGGGCAATTGTCCGAGGCTCATGCGGAGGGCGTGCTGCAAATCGTCGAAGGCGTGCGCCAGCTGCGGCACACCTATCCGGCCGGGCGCCAGGTGAAAGACGCGGAAATCGCGCTGATTTCGGGCCATGGCGGCAATCAAGTCTGCCATTCGACGTTGATTTTAGGGAGGGACCGTTGAGCGACACCGCAAAACCCGAGCCGCGTCCGGCGCCCGAATCCGTTCTGTTTTGGGAGGCGGCGAGGCGCCACAAGCTCGAATTGCCGCAATGTTCCGCCTGCGGCAAACACTGGTTTCCGCCCACGCGCGCCTGCCCGCATTGCCTGTCTGCGGATTTCGCCTGGAGCGAAGTCTCGGGGCGCGGCGAGGTGTTCAGCTTCGTCATTTATGACCGGGTCTATCATCCCGCCTTCGCGGATGAGGTTCCCTATGTGGTCGCGCTGATCGAGCTGGCGGAGGGGCCGCGCATGATCAGCGGCATAACGGGCATCGCGCCGGACGATGTGCGCTGCGGCATGAAAGTGCGGGCGGTGTTCGATGACCGGCCAGGCGGCGCCAGCGTGCCTGTCTTCGCCCCCGCGTGAAAGCCGCCGCCTTCAAGCCGCCTTTTTTTTCGCGGCAGTTGCTGGCCCGGCGCGCGCTTGTTTGGGCTGCGCCCTCTTGGTATGACTATATCGCTCCAGTCGAGGCGGGACCCTCCCACATGAATTTAGCGTTGAAATCCGGCATATTCCTGCGCAAAGCGGCAAAGTCTTCCGCGATGGCCGGCATTTTCGCGGCATCGCTCGCCGCTGGCCCGGCGGCGGCGCAAATGCCATCGATGCTGACCGCGCCCGGCTTGTCGCCCACCGCGCCGGACACCGCCGCCCCCACCGTCACAGCCCCGCCGGAACTCAGCGCGCCGCCGGCCGGCGCCGCCTCGGCATCCGGCTGCGAGACCGATATGGTGAAACATCAGCAGCGCCGCACCGCTGCAATTGAGCAGATCAACCGCATGGCTGGCAAGAACAAGAAGCTCGATCCTGTCGCCGCCTGCCCCAAATTTCGCAGTCTCGCCGCCGTCGAGGGCGCCATGAAAGCCTGGATGATCAAGAACAAGGAATGGTGCGCCATTCCTGATGAAGTCATTGAGAATATGAAAACGGGTTTTGCCCGCACGCCGCAGATCGCCAATCAGGCCTGTTCGGCTGCCGCCCAGGTTCAGCGCATGAAAGCGCAGGGCGGACAGCAGCAGGTGCGCGCCGGCGCCGCCCAGGCGCCAGCCGTCAAGCTGCCCTCCGGGCCTTTGTGACCTCTCAAAAAGTTCCCTCGCGGGACGCGCTGCCCGATTCCATCCAAAGCCCGGCGCTGGCCCTCGCGCCCGCCGCTTGGCTTCCATTTATCCAACTCGCCCGCATCGACAGGCCCATTGGCTGGCAATTGCTGCTGCTGCCGTGCTGGTGGTCGGCCGCGCTGGCCGGCGCCGCCGCGCATACCGCCCCCAATCCATGGCACCTCGCGCTGTTTCTCATCGGCGCCATCGCGATGCGCGGCGCGGGTTCCACCTACAACGACATCGTTGACCGGGAAATTGACGCCGGCGTCGAGCGCACGCGCGGGCGACCGCTGCCGTCCGGCCGGGTGAGCGTGCGCGCCGCGAAACTCTTTCTTGCCGCGCAATGCGCCATCGGGGCGGGCGTGCTGTTCTGCTTCAATGCGTTCACCATCGCGCTGGGCATCGCTTCGCTCGGCATTGTCGCGGTCTATCCGTTTATGAAGCGCGTCACGTCGTGGCCGCAGGCGGTGCTGGGCCTCGCTTTCGCCTGGGGCGGGCTGATGGGCTGGGCCGCGGTTTTCGGCTCGCTCAGCGCTGCCGCCGCGGCCATTTATCTATCGGCGATTCTATGGACCGTCGGCTACGACACGATCTACGCCCTGCAGGACGCGCGCGACGATTCCATCATCGGCGTGCGCTCGACGGCGCGGCTGTTCGCCGGGCGGGTGCGCCTCGGTGTGGGATTGTTCTACCTCGGCGCTGTCGTCTGCGCGCTGGCGGCGGCGCGGCTGGCGGGAGGCGGGCTGATCGCGGCGGCGGGCGTCTTCGCCTTCGCGCTGCATCTGGCATGGCAGGTTCGCCGGGTGCGGGCAGGCGATCCCGCGCTGGCGCTGGCGCTGTTTCGCTCCAATCGCGACGCGGGCCTGCTGCTGTTTGCGGGTCTTGCAGCGGATGGCTGGATGCGCTGACCTACTGCTTGTCGCTCGATCTGCGGCTGTGGGCGCAGGGCTTTGCGCCGGCGGCAAAACTTTCGGCAGGGCCGGAGGCCGCCCGCCGGTCGCGGAATTGCCAGTGGCTGCTCCATGTCATGGGTTGCGACTCGCGCTCGCGGTAAAGGCCGCAGCCGAGCGCCGGCAGCCGGACAGGACGCTGCGGGGTTTGTTTAACCTGCATCGCCGCCGCCTCCGAAATTCAGCAGTGCCATATTTCCCGGCTTGCGGCGCAGCGGCGCGCGCGGACGGCGTTTGGAAAGCGCCGCGCCGCGGCGGCGCAGCCTCAGTCCGCGGCCCAGCGTCAGCGCGCCCAGCATGGGCTCGCCGCCCTCAAGCAGTCCCGGCTCGCGTTCGATGAATTTCGGCAGCGCGAAAATCCGCGCCCAATGTTTCCATTCCGCGACGATGTCGCCGTCATCCTGCGCCTCGCGCAACGTCACGCAGAGATCGGGATCGTTGTGGCGCAAGCCGATGCGGTACAATGAATGCCCGGCGGGCGAGACCAACAGCGAAAGCACGACGCCCTGATAGGCAAGCGCGGGAATGCCGACGCGCATTTTGATGCCGTGGATTTCGCGGCGGATGAGCACTTGGCCGCGCCCGAAGGATATTTCGCGCGACGCGCCGTCGGCGCGGGCATCGCCGGCGCGAAACGTTTCCGTGCAGACTGCTGACGCTTGCATGTTTTGCCCCGACTGACACTGGGAGGCTATCCTCCGTGGGGTCAGATTGCCGGGCTCGCGGCGTCCAATCCGCTAAAAGCTTCGGTTAAAACCTTGTGAATACGGTTGTTTTTCCGCCTATGGCTGCCGCCGGCTTTCGCGATTGCATCCAATTTTACGCAATCGGACGCCGCGGCCGCCGCGTCAGAATGCGGCTTGCGTGAATACGGGATCGACCAAACCGCGCCATTCGCCGCGGAACTTATCGAGCCAAACCTCCGCCGCGGTGGCGCCCGCGACGCGCTCATCAAGGAGGTCGAGATACAGGCTTTCATCACGGCCCCGCGTATCCAGCCGGCGGCGGCGGGCCAGTCCGTGGCGGGAGATCGCGATGGCCTCACGCGCGATATCGCGCAATTTGCGTCCGGCGATGACGGCGTCGAGGCCCTGAACGGGGACCGCGTCCCGCAGGCTCTGCCGTTGTTCGGCATTCCAGCCTTTGGCGAGGTCCCATGCCGCATCCAGCGCTTGCCCGTCATAGAGCAGGCCGACAAAGAAGGCGGAGAGGGCGACAATGTGATCGCGCCCGCCCACATCCGCGCCGCGCATTTCGAGATAGCGTTTGAGCCGCACTTCGGGGAAAATCGTCGAGAGGTGGTTGGCCCAGTCCGACATGGTGGCGCGCTGGCCCGGCAAGGCCTCCAGCCCGCCGGCGAGCAGATCGCGGAAATCAGCGCCAGCCACATCATGATAGACGGCGCCGCGCTTGACGAAATACATCGGCACGCCAAGCGCATAATCGACGTAGCGGTCAAAGCCCATGCCGTCCTCAAAGACGAACGGCAGCATTCCCGCGCGATGATTGTCGGTGTCGCGCCATATTTCCGAGCGCTCGGAAAGCCGCCCGTTGGGACGCCCCTCGGTAAATGGAGAATTGGCGAAAAGCGCCGTTGCCAACGGCTGAAGCGCGATGGAAACCCGCAGCTTGCGCACCATGTCGGCTTCCGAGGCGAAGTCGAGATTCACCTGAACCGTGCAGGTGCGGTACATCATATCAAGGCCGCGCGAGCCCACCTTCGGCATATAGCCGGTCATAATGCCGTAGCGGCTTTTGGGCATGACCGGGGTTTGCGCCAGCGTCCATTTGGGGCTCATGCCGAGGCCGAGAAAGCCAATGCCGTGGCGCGCCGCGACTTCTTTGACGTCGGCGAGATGGCTGTCCATCTCCGCGGCGGTCTCATGCAGTGTTTCCAGCGGCGCGCCGGACAATTCGAACTGCCCGCCCGGCTCCAGCGATATGGCGCCGCCGCCCTCCTCAAACAGACCGATGAGGAACCCTTTGTCTTCGATGGACGCCCAGCCCGTCTTGGCCCGCATGCCCTCCAACAGGGCGCGGATGCCGCGCTGATCGCGGTCCGGACGGCCCTCATAGGGGACCGGCGCGAGGTCGCTCAGATAGAATGGGAATTTCTCGTGCTCGGTGCCGAGGCGCCAGGCGGACGGGGGTTTGCAGCCGGCGGCGAACCAGGCCACCAGTTCATCGCGCGACGCGATTGGCGTTTCGTCAGTGACGTCGCGGGCCATTCAATGGGTCCAGAGAGCCGATGGGCGGGCGGATTAGCCGGACCCGCCGCTTTCATAAGCGGACGCCGGCGGCGTGGCAACATTCGCGGGACGGCTTTCGCGAACCAAGCGCCCTTAAGGAATTCCGCCCATGCAAATTAACGCAATCATAAAAAATTTGGCCCAGCATACCCGGAGGCGGAGAGTGTGATGGCGCGTTTGTGGGCGTTCTTTAGCGATACCCGGGGCGCGACCTCGATCGAATATGCCATGATCGGGGCCGGCATTTCGATTCTCTGCATTGTCGGCGCGGGCAACATCGGCACCGCCCTCAAGACAAAGTTCATCGGCCCGATCAGCGGCGGACTCAATTGATGCGAAACCGCCGCGTGCCGAAACGCGCGGCGATGTCTGATTAATTAGCGCCTGCCGCCGCCAAGCAGCCCGCCAAGAATGCTCTCAAGTCCCGACTGCTGGCCCGGCGCCGCGGTTGTGCCGTGGCCGAACATGCTGTTCAGGGTCTGCAATCCCATTTGAATTTGGGCCGGGGTGATACCGCCCCCTTGGGCATGGGCGCCGCCGGCGCCGCCCAGCAATCCACCGAGCAAATCGCCGAGACCGCCGCCGCCCGCAGGCGCCCCTTGGCCGCCTTGCCTCCCCGCCAGCTTGCCGAGGATATCCGAAAGGCCGCCGCCGGCCCCGGCGCCGCCCTGGCCGCCCGCCAGTTTGCCGAGAATGTCAGCGAGGCCGCCGCCGCCGGCAGATTGCGCTGTCTGGCCGTGCTGACCGGCGCCCGCGAGCTGGCTGAGGATATCGCCTAGACCGCCGCCGCCGGCGGGAGCCTGCGCTGCCGCACCCTGCGGCGCGGCGCGCTGGCCGG
>JANYFM010000302.1 GCA_025362655.1 Hyphomicrobiales bacterium
GATACAGCGCGGCCCAGCGTGTCATAGCCTCCGCCGGGCGACGAGCCGACCAACAGCGTAACCGTTCTGCCCTTGTAGAAATCAGCGCCGGACTGCGCCTTGGCGCCCGGCGCCATAGCCGCGATTGCCGCCGCGGAGGCGGCGGTTATCCAATGGCCCGTCATCGTCTCTCCTTCGGAATGTTTCGCCCGGGCGCCGGGTCCCTGTTATCCCCTAAAAGCAAGAAAGCGGCCATCGGGGAGGAAGCCGGCGCCCGTCATGGAGGACGAATCGCCGCGGGCGGCAAACAGCGGGACGGCCTTGCTCATCAATTCTTTCCGCGGGAGCGAGGTTGGCCGGCGCCAAGCTCGCGTGCAACAAGGATGGAATGGCTGTAATCATACACCGGTTTGCCTCAAGGATAAATTATGGCGCGCGTTTCCAAGCTTAACAAATTCCTGCCCGCGGGCTCGACCGCCCTGATCCTGTTTGATGCCCTCAACGGCTACCTGCATCCGGCCGATCCCCAAAAACAGCGGTTTTTGGCCGAGCGCAACATTCTTCCCAACATGCGGCGGCTGCTTGCCGGCGCGCGCAAAACCGGCATGAGCACATTTTATCCCTGCGGCGCGCACGCCGAAGACGGCTCGGACGTGGTGGCGCGCCTTACTGACACCGACATGGATCTTGGACCCGGCGGCGCCGCCGACAAACCCATTGTTCCGCGCTTTCACCGCGGCGGCGCGCAAGCTCAAATCGCGCCGGAGGTCGCGCCGGGCGCGGGCGATTACGTCGTGCCGAAGCACCGCTGGAATTCGTTCCATCAAACCGATCTCGACCTGCAGCTGCGCTGCCGCGGCATCGACACGATTGTCATCTGCGGCGGCTCGACCGATGTCGGCATCGCAAGCACGGTGTTCGCGGCGCGCGATCTCGACTACGGCATCGTTGTGGCGAGGGATTGCTGCTATTCGGCGCGCGGCAACAACAATGAATTTTTCATGGAGCGCGTGTTTCCGCGCATGGGCCGTGTCATGAGCGCCGATGAAGCCGTCGCGCTGATGCAAGCCTGACCGGGAGAGCCCGATGAGCGTTCAGATCACCGCCGGGGAAATCACCTGCGCCAACGGCATGCCGGCGTTTCTGGCCAAACCGTCTTCGCCAGGTCCGCATCCCGTCTATATTTTCATGCACGAGCGCTACGGCCTCGTCGAGCATACGCGCGATCTGGCGAGGCGCTGCGCCGGCGACGGGTTCTTTGTTCTCGCCCCCGATTTCTTCTTTCGCCATCCTGACAAGGCGGCTCTGAACGCCGGAGATTCCCGCTGCGAAATGACCGACCCTGAATCAGTCGAACGGCTGAAGGCCGCGCATGCGGCCGCCGCATCCGACAAATCCGCCGATATGACGCGGGTGGCGGTGGGCGGCTATTGCCAGACAGGCCGGCACCCGCTGCTGTTTGCGGCGGAAGTGTCTATCGCGGCGGCGGTCGTTTGGTATGGCGGCGCCGCAAAGCGGGAATGGGTGACGAACACGAGGCAGCCGGCTCTGCTGGAGGATGCCATCGCCAAGATCAATTGTCCGGTATTCGGGTCGTTCGGCGCGGAGGACCACATTATCTCGATCGATGATGTCCGGCGGTTCCGCGATACTCTTGAAAAGCACCGGAAAAGCTACGAAATTCACGTCTATAAAGGCGCGCCGCACGGCTGGCTCAACAACACCATGCCGGGCCGCTACCGCAGGGAACAGGCGGAGGCGGGCTGGGCCGCGCAGCAAAGATTTCTGGCCCGCGTGCTGAGCCCTGGATATCGCGGCGATGCCGTGGAATGGGCTTTCAACTGCGGCTTCAGCGGCGACTATGATTTTTCGAGAAATGCGCGGCTTGAATAGGCCGCATCTTCTTTTTTCGACCCCGCTGCAACATCTCTCGCGGAGCGATTGACATTCTAGCGCGGATTCCGGAGGGGCTCGCGATTGCTGGGTTGAAGCATAAAATTTGGCGCGCCCAAGGGGAATCGAACCCCTGTTTTCGCCGTGAAAGGGCGACGTCCTGGACCGCTAGACGATGGGCGCAACGGCGCGCCGGAGGGCGGCGCGGGATGGCGCTTCTATAGAGGGGCAAACGGGCCGGCGCAAGTTCCGCCAGCGCGTTCAATATGACTTTACACCAAAGGTCATGAGCTTTGACTCATGACCTTTGGCAAGCGCGAACGCGCGCCCGCGCTGAAGCGCGGAACTCTATGGATTGACCACAGGTCAATCCATAGAGCCCTTGGTATTAAACCTGTCTTCAACGGACCTTGCGGACGCGGCCTTCGCCAAGGCCATGGGCGAGACGCGCGGTATGAAGCTTTTCGCGGTCCTCGCGGGCTGACCTGTGATCGGAGCGCATCTTTTCGCGGTCGGCGCGGACCGCTTCGCGGTTGCCGGAGGCCCGGTCCGCCTCAAGCTTGGCATGGTCCTGCTTCAATAGCGCGCGGTCCTCGTGGAGCTTTTCCCGCATCGGCTTCAACTCCGCTTTGACGGCGGCGCGGTCGAGGCCGGTCTGTATTTTGATTTCTTTGAAGGCGCCGCGGGACTGCTCCAGTTTTTGGCGGTCAGCGGCGAGGGCTTGCGTATTGCCGGCCTTGCGGTCACGCTCCAACGCCTCATGCGCGCCGTTGCGGGCCTGCGCGGCGGATTTGAGCTTCTCACGGTCGGCGCTCATATCCTGCGCCTGCGCGCTTGAGGCTGCGAGCAGAAGGGCGGCAAAAGCGGCTGCGAGCTTTATCAATGGTCTCTCCCGTGAATGGACCGCCTGATCTTGCGGAAATTCCCGTACGGGGCCGTAAACAAAAAGAATAAAATTCTAAACGTGGTTCAGAAATTCACACGTGCTCCACCGTAACGATGCCGGGAATGGCCTTCAGGGCCCCGGCGATTTGCGCGGAGACCGGGAAGCGGCCGGGCAGTTTCACTTCCACTTCGCTGCGCCCTCCCCCAAGCGTCAGCACCAGAGACACCTCGCCCTCCCCGCGCCCGCTCAAACGCTGGACTATCGAATTCAGCGCTGTGTCGTCGCGGATGAAAATCCGCAGGCCCTTCTGCACTTTTGCCACGGCCGCCTCCAGCGGCTCGACGGTGATAATGCGCGCCCTGACATCCTCGCCCTCCATATTCGCCTGCAATGAAATCAGCACCGCCGAGCCTTTTTCGAGGAGGTCGCGGTATTGATTGAGCCCCTCCTGAAACAGGATCGCCTCATACTGGCCGGAGGGATCCGACAGGGTGACGACGCCCATTTTCGATCCCGATTTGGTGCGCCGCTCCATCCGGTCAAGAACTGTGGCGGCGAGGCGGGCGCTGGAGGCGCCTTGTTTGACGGCGCGCGAGAAATCCGCCCAGCGCTGCACCCGCAGCTTTTGCAGGACGCCGGCGTAGTCATCGAGCGGATGCCCCGAGAGGAAAAACCCCACCGCGTCGAACTCGCGTTTCAGCCGCTCGGCTGCGGTCCAATTGGCGCATTCCGGCATCCTGAAAGCGGCGGCGGAATCCATCGCGCCAAACAGCGCCTCCTGCCCGGCGGCGCGGTCCTCCTGAGCGCGGCCCGCCAGCGCAAGCAGCGGCTCGACCGCCGCAAAAGCGCGGGCGCGGCTGGGCTCCAGCTCTTCAAAGGCGCCCGATGCCACGAGACTTTCGAGGACCTTTTTATTGACCTCGCGCGGATTGAGCCGGCGGGCGAAATCGGCAAAATCCGTGAAGGGTTTGGCGCCGCGCAGGCCGACCAGCGCCTCGCCCTGCCCGGTGCCCACGCCCTTGACCGCCGAAAAGGCGTATCGGATCGACAGATTGTCCGGCCCTTCCCCGTGGACTTCAAAATCAACGCCGGAGCGGTTGATCGATGGCGGATCCACGCGAATGCCGAGGCGCCGCGCCTCGTTGCGGAATTCCGCGAGCTTGTCGGTATTGCCCTTGTCCAGGGTCATGGAGGCCGCGATGAATTCGACGGGGTAATTGGCCTTGAACCAGCCGGTTTGATAGGCGATCAGCGCATAGGCCGCCGCATGGCTTTTGTTAAAGCCGTAATCGGCGAATTTCGCCAGAAGGTCGAAAATCTCGTCGGCTTTGGCTTGGCTGACGCCGCGCTCCAGCGCGCCGCGCACGAAGCGGTCGCGCTGATCGTCCATCTCCTTCTTGATCTTTTTGCCCATGGCGCGGCGCAGCACGTCGGCCTCGCCGAGCGAGTATCCCGACAGGACCTGGGCAATCTGCATCACCTGCTCCTGATAGATAATAACGCCGAAAGTCTCCTTGAGAATCGGCTCAATCAGCGGGTGAATGTAGTCGGGCTCCTCCTCGCCCAGTTTGCGCGCGCAATAGGTGGGGATGTTCGCCATGGGGCCCGGGCGGTAGAGCGCCACAAGCGCGATAATATCCTCAAAGCGGTCGGCGCGCATTTCCGTCAGCGCCTTGCGCATGCCCGCGCTTTCCACTTGAAACACGCCGACGGTCTCGCCGCGTCCCAGCATTTCATAAGTTTTGGCGTCGTCGAGCGGAATTTTGCCGATATCGACGGTGACGCCCCGGTCCGCCAGCAGCCGGACGCTTATCGCCAGCGTCGTCAGCGTTTTCAGCCCTAGAAAATCGAATTTCACCAAACCCGCCGGCTCCACCCATTTCATGTTGAACTGGGTGGCGGGCATGTCGGATTTGGGGTCGCGGTAAAGCGGCACCAGCTCATGCAGAGGGCGATCGCCTATGACGACGCCGGCGGCATGGGTGGAGGCGTTGGAATAGAGCCCCTCCAGCGTGCCGGCGATGCCCAGCATGGCTTTGACGCGCTCGTCGGCCTCTGAGGCCTCGCGCAGGCGCGGCTCGTTGGCGAGCGCCTGCGCAAGCGTCACCGGCGCGGCGGGGTTTTGCGGCACGAGTTTGGCGAGCTTATCAACCTGGCCAAGGGGCATTTCCAGCACGCGGCCGACGTTGCGCATGACGCCGCGCGCCAGAAACGAGCCGAAAGTGATGATCTGCGCGACGCGGTCGCGGCCATAGCGTTCGCGCACATAATGGATGACCTCGTCGCGCCGATCCTGACAGAAATCGATGTCAAAATCGGGCATCGACACGCGCGCGGGATTGAGGAACCGCTCAAACAGCAGGCCGAAACGGATCGGGTCCAAATCCGTGATGGTCAGCGACCAAGCCACCAGCGAGCCGGCGCCCGAGCCGCGCCCCGGCCCGACGGGAATGCCCTGCGCCTTTGCCCATTGAATGAAATCCGCAACGATCAGGAAGTAGCCCGGGAACTCCATATCGACGATCACGCCCAGTTCGAATTCGAGCCGGGCGCGGTAGTCGCTTTGGCTGTGGCCGGGCGCCAGCCCGAGGGTTTCCAAGCGGCGCTCCAGCCCCGCCTGCGCCTGCGCGCGCAGTTCCGCCTCCTCATTCAGCGGTGATCCATCGGTGGAGGTAAAGCGCGGCAGGATGGGGCTGCGCACCATCGGGCGGTAGGCGCAGCGCCGGGCGATCTCGACCGTGTTGGCGGCGGCTTCGGGCAAATCGGCGAACAGCGCCGTCATTTCAGCGCGGGTTTTGAACCGGTGTTCCGGCGTCATCCGCCGGCGCTCAGCGTCGCTGACGAGGGCGCCGTCGGCAATGCACAGCAGCGCGTCATGGGCCTCATGGTCGGAACGCGCCGCAAAATAAGGCTCATTGGCGGCGGCCAGCGGCAGCGAGCGGGCATAAGCCAGATCAATCAGCGCCGGCTCGATTTCCTTTTCGCTGTCGAGGCCGTGCCTCTGCAATTCGATGTACAAACGCTTCGGGAATAGAGCCTCAAGCCGCGCGAGGCGCTCGCCGGCGGCTTCCGGCCGGCCGAGGGCCAGCGCCCGGTCCAAGGGGCCCGCGGGACCGCCGGTCAGGGCGATCAGCCCTTCGCACCCTTCCGCAAAACCGGAGAGGGGAACATGCGGCGTGTCGCCCGCCTGGGGCAGCAGCCAAGCCTGCGAGGCCAGCCGCATCAGGTTCATGTAGCCCTGTTCGGATTGGGCCAAAAGCACCAGCGGGGCGCGTCCAAGTCCCGTGAATTCGCCGCGCGCGCCGAGCGCCGCCGCATCCTGGAAATCGACGGTCAGGCCGATGCCGATGATCGGCTGAATGCCCTCTTTGGCCAGCTTTTCGGAAAACTCCAGCGCGCCGAAGAGATTGTTGGTGTCCGTGATGGCGATCGCCGGCTGGCGGTCCGCGAGCGCGAATTTAGCGAGTTTGGCAATCGTCAGCGCGCCCTCGCGAAGCGAGAAGGATGTGTGGACATGAAGATGGACGAAACCCACCTCTTTGACGGCGCGACTCACAGGCTCTCTCCGGCGGGAATGGAACGATGATCGCGGATCGCGCCCGCCGCGTCGAGAGCCCGGCGGCGTCCGTCAACAGTTGGGATCAAAGCCCGCCGGCGGCCTTGGCGACAAAGGCAATCATGGTGAGAAAGGCGCCGAGCGAGGCGATTTCAGCGGCATCGGCAATAACAACACGAAACATGGAACGCTCCCTAAGTTCACTCTATGACACCTGTATGTTCTATTTTTGTTCCAAAGTCAACCCACCGGAAACCCGA
>JANYFM010000262.1 GCA_025362655.1 Hyphomicrobiales bacterium
CGCCCGCGCCGATGGAATCCACATCGATGGAGTGAACGCGGATGTCCGCGCCGGCGACGTAAATATCCGAACGCATCACCGGGCGCCCGTCGGCTATGACACCGACGTCAAAGCTGGTGCCGCCGATATCCGTCGTCAGCACATTGGCGGCGCCGATCCGCGCGCCCATGGCCTGCGAGCCCATGACGCCCGCGGCCGGGCCTGAAAACAGCGCGAAGGCCGGGCGGTCGTTAAGCACGGAGGTCGGCAGCACGCCGCCGGCGCAGGTCATCATCAGCACCGGGCAGCGCATCCCCGCCCCGCGCAGGATGGCCTCAAGCTGCGAAAGATAGCGCCCGGCCAGCGGCCCCAGCGCGGCATTGGCCGCGGTCGTCGACATGCGCGCGTATTCGCCGACATTGGGCGAGATTTCATGGCTGAGGCTGACGAAGACGCCGGGCAGCTCGGCGAGGACGATCTCGCGCAAACGCTTTTCGTGAACGGGATTGACGGTGGAAAACAAAGTGCAGACCGCGACCGCTTCAATCGAGAGCTGTTTGAGGGGGCGGAGCGCGGCGCGGGCCTGGGTCTCGTCGAGCGGCGTGATGACATTGCCGTTAGCGTCGATGCGCTCGAGGGCCTCAACGACGAGATTGCGCGGCACCAGCGGCTTATAGCGTCCGCGAAGAAAGGAGTCCGTCGCCTCGATCTCGTTGAGGCCGGAGGTGTGGCGGCGCATGCGGCCGATCTCCAGCGTGTCGCCAAAGCCGGCGGTGGCAATCACGGCGGTTTTCGCCGCATTGCCGGTCAGAAGCGCGTTGAGGCCGACCGTCGTGCCGTGGCCGAAGCGCTCAACGCCGGCGCAGAATTGCTCGAACGTGCTGCCATAGGCCCCGGCCGCGAGGCGCATGCCGTCGATGACGCCGCCGAGCACGTCTTTGGTGGTGGGCGTTTTGAAGACGCGCACGCCGCCCCCGCTCTCGGCCACCCAGAGATCGGTGAAAGTGCCGCCGACGTCGGTTCCAACATAATAGCCCAAGTGACGGTCTCCCGATTCAAGCGCGTTTGGGGCGCCAGCGCAGAATGCGCCGCTCCGCCAGTTCAAGCCCGTGATTGATCACAACGCCGAGCAGGCCCAGCATGATAAGCCCGGCGAAAAGCTCGGCGCTGCGGAACGAGCGCTGCGCGAGGAACACCTCGTAGCCAAGGCCCGGCAGGGAGGCCTGCATCTCCGTGACGACAGCGAGGATCAGCGACACCGCGAGTCCCGAGCGCATGCCCGCGAGAATGTCCGGCATGGCCGAGGGGATCGCAATTTTCCACAGGAACTCCAGCCGTGTCAGCCCCAGCATTTCCGAAACCTCCTGCAGGCGGACGCGCACGTTGCCGAAGCCGTAGATCGACGACATCAGCACCGGCCAGATCGAGCCAAAAGCGATGACGAAAGCGGCCATTTGCTCGCTGAGGCCCCAGAACAGGATCGCCACGGGAATCATCGCGGAGGCGGGCAGCGGGCGCAGGAATTCCAGCGTCGGCTCCAACAGGTCGCGCACCGCCGGCGTCAGGCCGATGGCGGCGCCCAGCGCCACTCCGGCCAGCGAGGCGAGGAACCAGCCGAGCACCATGCGCCGCGTTGTCGCCAGCAATGGCGTCCACAGCGTGCCGTCGAGCGCCCGCGTCCATAATTCGCCAAACGCGCGTGTCGGCGCGGGCAAAAACACCGGCGAGACGAGACGCAGCTCGCAGACCGCCTGCCACAGGGCAATCAGGCCGAGAGCGAACAGCAGCGGCGGCAGGACCGCGCGGAGAACAGCGTTCACGCGCGCCTCCCGCCGGGCGCGCTTTGCGGCCCGTCCACCGTGCGCATCAGCGCGTTGAGCAGGAAGCCGATCATCGCCAGCCAGAGAATCTGCGCATACATCAGATCGGCGCGGAGGGATTGCTGCGCCAGCACCAAAGCATAGCCGAGCCCGCGGGGATTGACGGCAATCTCGACGGTGACAGCGACAACGAGCGCGACGCCGAGCGCGATGCGCAGGCCGACGTTGATGCGCCCGAAAGCAGCGGGCAGGACGATTTTGAACAGCCGCTCGCGGAACCGCATTTCCAAAACATCCGCGACCTCCAGCAGCCGCGTCTCGACGCCGCGAACAGCGGCGGCGGTGGCGACGAGGATCGGCCAGGTCGTGGCATAGGCGACGACCGCCGCCTCCATCGACAGGCCCCAGCCGTAGACCAGCAGCGCCACCGGCATCCATGCGATGGAGGGAATGGCGCGCAGGGCGTCGAACGTTGGGCCGGCGGTGCGCGCCACCGGCGTCCACAAGCCCAGAATGGCTCCGGTGAATACGCCCACCACCGCGCCGATGACGAGGCCGAGCAGCGCCGCCTGGCAGGTCTGCCAGGTTGCCAGCAAAATCGAGCCGTCGAGCAGCGCGGTCCAGCCTGCCCGCGCAATGGCGGAGGGCCAGGATAGAGACTCATATTGCAGCCAGCCCCATCGCGTGGCGAATTCCCACAGCAGAAGAAAAACGCCGGGCAACAGGGCGCCGCGCCAAAACCGCCGCATGTCAGTGCCCCTGCATCAGGCCAAATAGGTGGTGGCGGTGGGCGAGGAATTTCGGGTCTTCGCGCGTCGTGAGCTGATTGCGCGGCTTGGGCAGGCCCACCTCGATGGTCTCGATAATGCGGCCGGGATTGGCGCCCAGCACATAGACGCGGTCTCCGAGGTAGATCGCCTCTTCAAGGTCGTGGGTTATGAACACTGTGGTCATCCGCGTTTCCGCCGCCAGTTTCAGCAGATCGTCCTGCAGGGTCTGGCGAGTGATGGCGTCCAGCGCGCCGAAAGGCTCATCCATCAGCATGATGCGCGGCTGCTGGGCGAGGCAGCGGGCAATCTGCACGCGCTGCTGCATGCCGCCGGAAAGCTGCGTCGGGAATTGCTGGGCGGCGCGCTCGAGGCCCATCTTGGCGATCAGCGCCGCCACCTGCGCGTCCCTCGCGGCGCGCGAAGGCACATGGCGCTCCAACGACAGGGCGATATTGCCGGCGACAGTGCGCCATGGCAGCAGCGCGTTGGTGTAATCCTGAAAAACGATGGCGCGCTGGCGCGAGGGGCCGGCGACGGGCTTGCCGTCGAACTGGATGGAGCCGCTGGTGGGCGCCATCAGGCCCGCGAAAAGGCGCAGCAGCGTGGTTTTCCCGCAGCCGCTCGGGCCGACAATCGAAAGGAACTCGCCCTCGCGCACATCAAAGGTGATGTCCTTCAGGACCGGACGGTTGGTTGCCGCCCCAAAGGTCACGGAGACATCGCGGATGCTGAGCGCCGGCGCGCCCGCCGGCATCCGGTCGCCCGCGGGAATGGGGGGACCCGCCGGTGTGGAAATCTGCCGGTCCGCTAAACTCATCCCTTGTCCCCGCCCAAAACCCGCATCCGCATTGCCGGCAATTATACGCCGCGCTCATTGAGCCAAGTCATATTGGAAAGCATCGCGATAGGCTAGGGCTTGAGGATAGAGCTTGAGCCTAAGGCTTGCGCCTCGGACTTGGCTCGACCGGCCGGATAAAGCGCGGCTGTCGGGCTTTGGCTCTAAAATCAGGCTTGGGCTCTAAAATCAGGCTTGGGGCCTAAGAGCCTGTCCGAAAACATTTTGAATCGAATGAATCGCATGTGATTCAAGGGAGGCGATCTGATTCTCGCAGGAGAGATCGCCGATGTGGACGACGGAAAATCGCGCGCGTTACGATCGCGGCAAGCTGCGCTATCCCAGTGACCTGACGGACGCCGAATGGGCGCTGGTCGAGCCGCTCATTGCGCCGGCCAAAAAGGGCGGCAACAAGCGTAGGGTCGTTCTGGGCAAGGGTTGCCAATAGCGCGCGATGCCGAAGGACCTGCCGCCCAAGAGCACCGTGAACGACTCTTTCGATCTGTGGAACCGGGACGGCACGCTTGATCGCATGCATGAAGCGCGCAACGTGAAATGTCGCGCTCAGGGCGTTCTTGAAGATCGGCCCCTGGCCGTGCGCCTGCGTTCAGCCTTAACCCTGTGCCGTTAAACAACTGTTCACCGTGTCCGCTGCGGTTTAGTATTCAATCCAAACGTTGACGGAAGCTATTTTTCAGGGCGTCGAGGGACGGCATGTTTGGTTGGTACACGGAAAGCTCAAAAGTCGAGAAACGCACGGTAAACGGTTGTTTCTGCGGATGGGCGCTGGATGCGCTCGATCTCCAGATGTTCAGCTTTGCGATCCCGGCGATCCTCGCCACTTTTCACCTCACCCGCAGCGACGCCGGCTTTATCAGCGCGGTGACCCTGGTGACATCAGCGCTTGGCGGCTGGCTTTTTGGCGCTCTCGGGGACCGGATAGGCCGCGTCAAGACGCTGCAAATCACCATCATCTGGTTCTCGCTGGCCTGCTTTCTCTGCGCCTTTGCGCAAAGTTTCGAGCAGCTTGTTTTCTTCAAGGCTCTGCAGGGCTTCGGCTTTGGCGGGGAATGGGCGGCGGGCGCCGTGCTCATGAGCGAAACCATTCGTCCGGAAAACCGCGGCAGGGCGCTTGGCACGGTGCAAAGCGCATGGGCTGTCGGCTGGGGCGCAGCGGTGATACTTTATCTCGGGGTTTTCCAGTTCTGGGCGCCCGAGCAGGCATGGCGCATCCTCTTCGCGCTCGGCCTGTTCCCGGCGCTGTTCGTTCTTTACGTGCGGCGCGGCATTCCTGAGCCCCTTTCCAAAGAAAATCTGGAAAAAAGCGCGCCGTTTAAGCCGTTTGAAATTTTTGGCAGGGATTCGCTTCGCATGACGCTGATCGGCGGGTTGCTCGGCACCGGCGCGCATGGCGGCTATTACGCTGTCATGACATGGATCCCGACTTTCCTTGCCACAGAAAAGAAACTGCCGATCATGGCGGTCGGCGGCAGTCTGGCGGTTGTCATTCTGGCCTTTTTCTGCGGCTGCATTTTCAGCGCCCATATGCTGGACCGCATCGGCCGGCGGCTCAACATCGCCATGTTTGCGCTTGGCTGCATCGCCACCGTGCTCATTTATGTATTCGTGCCCATGGGCCCGACCGCGCTGATGGCTATGGGGTTCCCGCTCGGCTTTTTTGCGGCGGGTATTCCCGCCAGCATGGGCGCGCTGTTCAGCGAGCTTTATCCTGCAGGCGTTCGCGGCACCGGCGTCGGCTTTTGCTACAATGCAGGGCGTATTATCTCCGCCGCCTTCCCATGGCTCGTCGGCCATATGTCGGAGAAAATGAGCTTGGGTTCGGCCATCGGCATCGACGCCGCCATCGCTTACGGTCTCGTGCTTGTCGCCGTGCTGATGCTGCCGGAGACAGCCGCGGTGAAGTTCGGAGCGGAGCCGAAACTGGCGGCGGCGGCGGCGGAATAACGTCAAACCAGTGCGCCGACAAGGTTAGCAGTGTCAGAGCCTCTAAAATCAGGTTCGGGGCCCCAAATGGGATTTTTCCCGCACGCGGAACACAGGTATTGATCTTTTTGAAATTTAATATAAAGATATCTTTATATATGCCTTTTAAGGGATTTTTCCCACTGGAATTTCCATGTCTGCGCCCAAAACCACCAATTTTTCCAGCGTTCTCGCCGGGCTTGAAGCCGCCGCCGAGGTGACCCGGCTGCGGCTGCTGGCGCTGCTGGCAGAGGCGGAGCTGACGGTTTCCGAACTGATGACGATTTTGGGCCAGTCGCAGCCGCGCATTTCCCGTCATCTCAAGCTGTTGACGGAGGCGGGCCTGATTGAACGGCACCGCGAGGGCGCGTGGGCGTTTTTCCGCACGGCGGATGGGGACGCGGCGGGCGGGCTGGTCCGGTCGCTGCTGGGCCATATCGATCCTGCCGATCCCATGCTGTCAGGTGATCTGGCCCGGCTGGCCGAGGCGCGCCGGGCGCGGGCCGATGAAGCCGCCCGCTATTTTGCTGATCACGCCGTGCATTGGGACCGCATCCGCTCGCTGCATATCGCCGAGGACGCTGTGGAGGCGGCGATCCGGGAGACCATCGGCGCCGAACCTGTTCACGCTCTGCTCGATCTGGGCACCGGCACCGGGCGCATGCTGGAGCTGATCGCCCCCCAGGCGGGGCGGGCGGTGGGCATCGATCAGAGCCCGGCGATGCTGAATCTGGCGCGCACGCGGCTCGAAAAAGCCGGGCTGCGCAATATCCAGCTGCGGCAGGGCGATATGTATGCGCTCCCCGTGGAGCGCGGCGGCTATGACCTCGTGATTGTGCATCAGGTTTTGCATTATCTCGACGATCCCGCCCGCGCGCTGCGCGAGGCGGCGCGGGCGCTGCGCCCCGGCGGGCGCCTTCTGGTTATCGATTTTGCGCCGCACGCCAATGAATTTCTGCGCGAGCAGCATGCGCACCGGCGCCTCGGATTTGCCGCCGGCGAGATCGAGGGATTTCTGCTTGAGGCGGGGCTCGGCGCGGTGACACACCGGGATCTCGCCAGCGCGGGCGCGGGGGAAAAACTCACGGTGTCGCTGTGGATCGCGCGCGATCCGCGCCTATTGTCCGACACCGCGCCCGCATTGCACAAGGAGTTTGCCTAATGGCTCACGATCTTCAGCGCGTCAGCCGCTCCGGGCGCGCGCGCATCGGCGTCTCCTTTGAGTTCTTTCCGCCGAAAAACGCGGAAATGGAAACGGCGCTTTGGGAGGCCGTGACCCGGCTGGCGCCGCTGGCGCCAAATTTCGTCTCCGTCACCTATGGCGCGGGCGGGTCGACGCGCGAGCGCACACACGCGACGGTGTCGCGCATTATTAACGAGACGCGGCTGAAGCCGGCGGCGCATCTGACCTGCGTGGCGGCGACGCGGGACGATGTGGACGATGTCATCCGCGCCTATTGGGATGCCGGCGTGCGGCACATTGTGGCGCTGCGCGGCGATCCCGTTGGCGGAGCCGGCGCCGCTTACGCCGCGCATCCCGGCGGCTACGAGACTTCGACCGCGCTGATCAAAGGCATCCGCAAAATCGCCGGGTTTGAGGTGACGGTCTCCGCTTATCCTGAAATGCACCCGGAGACCTCGTCGTTTGACGCGGATATCGACGCGCTGAAGGCGAAGATCGACGCCGGCGCCACCCGCGCCATCACACAATTTTTCTTCGACAACGCGCATTACCTGCGCTTTCTCGAAAAGGCGCGGGCGCGCGGCATCGCCATCCCCATCCTGCCGGGCATCGTGCCGGTGCAGAATTTCAAGCAGACCGCCAGCTTCGCCAAAAAGACCGGCGCCAGCGTGCCGCAATGGCTGGCTGACCGTTTCGAGGGGCTGGACAATGACCCCGCCACGCGCCGCCTCATCGCCGCCGCGGTCGCCGCCGAGCAGGTGCTCGATCTCGTCGACGCCGGCGTGATGGATTTTCATTTCTACACGATGAACCGCGCCGACCTTGTCTACGCGATTTGTCATTTGCTCGGCCTGCGCGCCCGCGCCGAAGCTGGAGCAGGAGCCGCGATATGACCGCTTCCCCGCGCAAACCCGACGGAAGGGCCATCCGCGCCGCGCTGACACAGGCGGCGCGCGAGCGCATTCTCGTGCTTGACGGCGCGATGGGCACCATGATCCAGGATTTGAAGCTGGACGAGGCGGGGTTCCGCGGCTCGCGCTTCACCGGCTGGGCGCGCGACCTCAAGGGCAACAATGATCTGCTCAACCTGACTCAGCCCGACGCGATCCGCGAGATTCAACTGGCGTATTTTCTGGCCGGCGCCGATCTGGTGGAGACCAACACGTTTTCCTCCACCACGATAGCGCAGGCGGATTACGGGCTCGAAAATTTCGCCGCGGAGCTGAATTACGAGGGCGCGCGGCTCGCCCGCGAGGCGGCGGACGCCGCGCGCGCCAGGGACGGCCGCCAGCGCTTTGTCTGCGGCGCGCTGGGGCCGACGAACCGCACTGCCTCGCTGTCTCCCGATGTCAACGATCCCGGTTTCCGCGCGGTGACGTTCGATGAACTGCGCATCGCTTACGCGCAGGCCTCGCGCGCGCTCGTCGAGGGCGGCTCGGATGCGATCATTATCGAGACCATATTCGACACGCTGAACGCTAAAGCCGCGCTGATCGGCGTGTGGGAGGCTTTCGACGCGCTGGGCTGCGAGCTGCCGATCATCATATCCGGCACGATCACTGATCTCTCGGGACGCACGCTGTCGGGCCAGACGCCCGCCGCGTTCTGGAATTCAATGCGCCACGCCAATCCTTTTGCGGCCGGCTTCAACTGCGCGCTCGGCGCGCGGGAATTGCGCCAGCACGCGGCGGAGCTGTCACGCATCGCCGACACGTTCACCGTCGCCTATCCCAACGCGGGCCTGCCAAACGAATTCGGTCTCTATGACGAAAGCCCCGAATACATGGCGGGCATGCTCGGCGAATTCGCCGAAAGCGGCCTCGTCAACATCGTCGGCGGCTGCTGCGGCACGACGCCCGATCACATCCGCGCCATGGCGGAGCGGGTGAAGGGCCTTCCGCCGCGCCGGCCGCCGCGCGTCGAGCCGCTGCTGCGCCTGTCCGGGCTGGAGCCGTTCACGCTGACCAAGGATATAACCTTCGTCAATGTCGGCGAGCGCACCAACGTCACGGGCTCCGCGCGGTTCCGCAAACTGATCAAGAACGGCGAATTCTCCGCCGCGCTCGATGTGGCGCGCGACCAGGTGGCCAACGGCGCGCAGATTATCGATATCAACATGGACGAGGGGCTGCTGGATTCCCAGAAAGCCATGGTGGACTTTCTCAATCTTGTGGCGTCGGAGCCGGACATTTCGCGCGTGCCTGTCATGGTCGACTCCTCCAAGTTCGACGTGATCGAGGCCGGGCTGAAATGCATTCAGGGAAAATCCGTCGTCAATTCGATTTCGCTGAAAGAGGGCGAGGAGAAATTTTTGGAGCAGGCGCGCATTGTGCGCCGCCACGGCGCCGCCGTCGTCGTGATGGCGTTCGACGAGACGGGACAGGCGGACACGCTGGCGCGCAAGACGGAAATCTGCGCCCGCGCCTATAAAATTCTGACAGAGAAAATCGGCTTTCCGCCCGAGGACATCATCTTCGATCCCAATGTGTTCGCTGTCGCGACCGGGATCGAGGAGCACGATAATTACGGGGTTGATTTCATTCAGGCCTCGCGCGTCATCCGCGCTGAACTGCCCCATGCGCATATATCGGGCGGGGTGTCGAACCTGTCATTCTCCTTCCGCGGCAATGATCCGGTGCGCGAGGCGATGCATGCGGTGTTTCTCTACCACGCGATATCAGCCGGCATGGATATGGGAATTGTCAACGCCGGCGCGCTTCAGGTCTATGAGAAAATCAATCCGGAACTGCGCGAGGCCTGCGAGGATGTTGTCCTCAACCGACGAAAGGATTCAACCGAGCGCCTGCTCGCCATCGCCGGGCGGTTCAACGGCAAGGGCGTCGAGAGCAAGGAGAAGGATCTCGCCTGGCGCGAAGGGACCGTGGAGAAGCGGCTGGAGCATGCTCTGGTCAATGGAGTCACGGAGTTCATCGAGGCGGACACGGAGGAGGCGCGGCTGCGCTCGACCCGCCCGCTCGATGTCATCGAAGGGCCGCTGATGGCCGGCATGAATGTCGTCGGCGATCTCTTCGGCTCGGGAAAAATGTTCCTGCCGCAGGTGGTCAAATCGGCGCGCGTGATGAAACAGGCGGTGGCGCATCTTATGCCTTTCATGGAGGAGGAAAAGCGGCGCGGCGGCGGCGACCAGCGCTCGACGGCCGGCAAAATTTTGATGGCGACGGTCAAAGGCGACGTTCACGACATCGGCAAAAACATTGTCGGCGTGGTGCTGGCCTGCAACAATTACGAAGTGATTGATCTTGGCGTGATGACCCCGGCCTCCAAGATCATCGAGACCGCGAAGCGCGAAAAGGTCGATATTATAGGTCTTTCCGGGCTTATCACGCCCTCGCTCGATGAAATGTGCTTTGTCGCCGCCGAAATGGAGCGCGAGGGTTTTGATGTTCCGCTGCTGATCGGCGGCGCCACGACGAGCCGCGTTCACACGGCGGTGAAAATCCATCCCCATTACAAGCGCGGCCAGGCGGTTTATGTGACGGACGCGAGCCGGGCTGTCGGCGTGGTCTCGGCGTTGATGTCGGGCGGGTCGCGCGGCGGCTATATTGAGGACGTGCGCGCTGAATATCTCAAGGTGGCAAAGGCCCATGAGCGCTCGGAATCCGACAAGAAGCGGCTGCCGCTGGCGCGCGCGCGGGCCAATGCTTTCAAGGCCGACTGGAGCGCGCATAAGCCGCCCAAGCCGCTGTTCACGGGCACGCGCGCGTTCCGCTCCTATGATGTGGCGGAGCTCGTGCCCTATATCGACTGGACGCCGTTTTTCCAGACCTGGGAAATGAAGGGCCGCTACCCCGCCCTGCTGGACGATCCCGCGCAGGGCGCCGCCGCGCGGCAGCTGTATGAGGACGCGCGCGAAATGCTGGATCGCATCGTCGCCGAGCGCTGGTTCAACCCGAAGGGCGTCATCGGTTTCTGGCCGGCGAATTCCGATGGCGATGATATCCGCGTTTTCACCGGCGAGTCGCGCGCGGAGGGGCTCGCGGTGTTCCACACGCTGCGCCAGCAGTTGCTGCGGCGCGACGGACGGCCCAATCTGGCGCTTTCGGATTTCGTCGCGCCGGCGGGCACGCCCGACTGGGTCGGCGGGTTCGTGGTGACGGCGGGCGCGGAGGAGGACAAAATTTCCAAACGCTTCGCGCAAGCCAATGATGATTACGGCTCGATCATGGTAAAGGCTCTTGCCGACCGCATCGCCGAGGCGCTTGCCGAGCGCATGCACGAGCGCGTGCGCGGCGAGTTCTGGGCCTATGCGCCGGGTCAAAAGCTCACAATCGAAGAGCTTGTCGCCGAAGGCTACGACGGCATACGCCCGGCGCCAGGCTATCCCGCGCAGCCCGATCATACGGAAAAAGCCACGCTGTTCCGTTTGCTTGAAGCGGAGCGGCGCACCGGCGTGACGCTGACAGAGAGTTTCGCCATGTGGCCGGGCGCCTCGGTCAGCGGGCTCTATCTGTCGCATCCCGAGGCGCATTATTTCGGCGTCGCCAAAGTTGAGCGCGACCAGGTCGAGGATTATGCCGCGCGCAAGGGCATGGACATCCGCGAAGTCGAGCGCTGGCTGGGGCCGGTGCTGAATTACGAGCCGGCGGCTTACACGGCGGCGGCGGAGTAGGGCGGCCCCGCCAGCAGCGCCCGCAAAGTCTCCCGCGTCGATGCGTCGGCGATTCCGTCGGCGCGCGCGGGGCGGAAATGCAACTGGAACGCGCTGACGACGGTTTGCGTCCGCGCGTCATAGTCATCCCCCGCTTCAATATCGTATCCGTAGCGGCTCAGCCCGCCGCGCAGCGCCGCGACGCCTTCGCCTTTGTCGCCGAGGGCCAGGGCCGCGCCGGGCGCGAGGGGCGCGGGCGGCGTCCAATGGCCGACGCCGTTCGCGTGCAGGCGCTCCCACGGGAATTTTTCGCCGGGATCGATTTTGCGGCCGGGCGCGATATCGGAATGGGCGAGAACGCGTTCGGGCGCGATGCAACGGCGCGCGGCGATGTCGCGGCACAGCGCGATGACCGCGTCGATTTGCGGTGCAGGGAAATCCGGCAGGCCTCCGTCATGGCCGGCATTGACGATTTCGATGCCGATCGAATTCGCGTTGAGATCGCTGACGCCCTTCCAGCGCGATATGCCCGCGTGCCAAGCCCGGCGGGCCTCGGGCACGAGCTGCAAAACGCTTCCATCCTCTTCAACGAAATAGTGGCAGGAAACCTGCGAGGCGGGATCGCACAGGCGCTCCAGCGCCGCCGCGCCTGTGGCCATGCCGGTGTAATGCAGAATTATGCAGTCAACGGCGCGCCCTTCCGGGCGTTCGCCGTGGCTGGGCGATGGGCGGACGCGCGCCGCGAGGGAGGAATCGGGTTTGGCGGTCATGGCGGTTATGGAGATCATGGCGGTTGAGCGTTAGCTTTAAAGCCGCGCGAAAAAAAGCCCGGCGCGCTGGAAGCGGCCGGGCTTTTCGTTATGGGAGGCGAAAGCTCAGCGATAGGCCCAGCGCGTGCAGACCTCGTTGCCGTAGGCATCATATCGCACGCGCACGCATTCGCGGTCGCCGCGCGCCGGCTGGTTGCCGCCGACCACGGCGCCCGTTGCCGCGCCGAGCACGCCGCCGACGACAGCGCCGCCGGCGCGGCCGGTCACCGCGCCGCCGATCAGCGCGCCCGCGGCGCCGCCCAACAGCGCGCCCCCGACGGCATTTTCCTCGCGTGAATTGTTCTGGCATCCGGCAAGGCCGATCGCGGCGGCGCCGGCAAGCGCCAGGATAAGTGCCTTTTTCATTTCAAGTCCTCCAAAAGGGTTCAAGCCGACGCATGACCGGATCATGAAAATGCAAATTTCTCAAGTCCGCGATATGCGCTGGCGCACATCGCGGACAACAACGTTTAATTTGTGTCCGGTCATTCCCGCGCAAACACGGGGATGCAGGCATTGCGAGCCTCGCGGACGCGCGGCGCGATATGGCCGCGCTCTGTCCCGGGCCTTCGCTTGACCCGGCGCGCCCCGCGACCCTAAGTGCGGCTGTCAGCCGGCTGGACGGCCGCTTCCGCAAGGGAGAGGAAAGTCCGGGCTCCACGGAGACACGGCGCCGGATAACGTCCGGCGGGGGCGACCCCAGGGATAGCGCCACAGAAAGGAAACCGCCTTTCGTCTTTTCCTTCGGGAAAGGGCTGAAGGTAAGGGTGAAAGGGTGCGGTAAGAGCGCACCGCGCGCCCGGCAACGGGGGCGGCAAGGCAAGCCCCGCCGGGAGCAAGACCGAATAGGGGCGACACGGCGCGGGAACGCGCCAGGCCCGTCTCCGGGCCGTCGTCCGGGTTGGTTGCTCGAGGCGCCCGGCAACGGGCGTCCCAGAGGAATGGCCGTCACGCCGGATCGCGCAAGCGCTCCGGCCATACAGAACCCGGCTTACAGGCCGGCTGACATTTTTGTTTCGAGGCGGGCCTGTTTATCGCGGCGGGCTCTTGTTAATCAGGGCGGGCGTTTGGCGGTTCAAAACCGCCAAAACAGCGCCGCCCAGATAGCGCAGGCCGACGCCGCTGCCGCCAGCGCGCGGCGTGCCGTGGTTTGCACATTGTGCCCGGCAATACGCCAAGCCAGCCATTGCGACCACAGAAAGGCGCCCGCAAGCAGCGCGGCGATGCTCCAATTGAAATTTTTCATGATCATCCCTTTGATTGCAACAGCAGGCGATGCGGGATAAATAAAAATGGTTGTATAGAGTCAATTAAAATCGGCTATTTTTAAAATATTCTAAATACAAACTATTTCAAATTAGAATAGTTATAATATTGGCAATTCGCGGCGGCAGGCGAGGCGCCGGGCCTTGACACCCTCCCTCCCGCGGAGCCTCTTGCGCCACGAATTCGAACGGGAGGTTCCAATGAAACGCTCAAGGCGCGATGTGTTGAAGGTTGCCGCCGCTGCCGGCGCGGGCGCGACTTTGACGGCGGGGAGCGCGCAGGCGCAGGCCGGGCCGAAAATGCTGTTTGAGGCGGCGCGCACGACAATACCGATTGTTGGAACCACTGACGTCTTCGCGGTGCGCCGCATCTATTGCATCGGCCGCAACTATGCCGCCCATTCGCGGGAGATGGGCTCGGACCCGACGCGCGAGCCGCCGTTCTTCTTCCAGAAGCCGACGGACGCGATCCAGAATGTGAAAATCGGCGAGGTCGCCGATCATCCCTATCCCTCGCTGACCAAGAATTACCATTACGAGGTCGAACTGGTGGCGGCGCTGAAATCGGGCGGGCGCAATATTCCCATCGATAAAGCGCTGGAGCATGTTTACGGTTATGCGGTGGGCCTCGATATGACGCGCCGTGATCTCCAGCGCGCCATGGGCGATGAAAAGAAGCCGTGGGAAATCGGCAAAAGCTTCGACAAGTCCGCGCCGATCGGGCCGCTGCACAGGGCCGAGCAGATCGGCCATTTCACCAAGGGCGCGATCA
>JANYFM010000309.1 GCA_025362655.1 Hyphomicrobiales bacterium
TTGGGCGCTTCAACGGCGGCATAGACCTCGCCGGCGGGAACCTTCACGCCCTCGGTGTAGAGCTTGAAATGGTGGATCAGCGCCTCCATCGAGCGCTTCATGTCGGCGCGCGAGGGCGCGACGATCTTGTGATCCTGCGAGGAGACCGGGCCCCGGCCGTCAGCGCGGAATAGTTTTTCGACGCACTGCCTGATGATGCGCACGGACTGGCGCATCTCCTCCATGCGGATGACCTGGCGGTCATAATTGTCGCCGTGGCGGCCGACGGGAATGTCGAATTCCATCTCCTCGTAGCATTCATAGGGCTGCGAGCGGCGCAGATCCCACGCCGCGCCGGAGCCGCGCACCATGACGCCGGAAAAGCCCCATTTCCAGCATTCCTCAAGGCTGACGACGCCGATATCGACGTTCCGCTGTTTGAAAATGCGGTTGTCCAAAAACAGCGCCTGAAGATCGTCGCAGACCCTGAGGAAGGGATCGCACCACGCGCCGATGTCCGCGATGAGTTTTTCGGGCAGGTCCTGATGCACGCCGCCGGGGCGAAAGTAGTTTGCGTGCATGCGCGAGCCCGAGGCGCGCTCGTAGAACACCATGAGCTTTTCGCGCTCCTCAAAACCCCAGAGCGGCGGCGTCAGCGCGCCGACATCCATCGCCTGCGTGGTGACATTGAGGATATGCGAGAGGATGCGGCCGATTTCGGAATAGAGCACCCGGATAAGCTGGCCGCGGCGGGGAACCTCCGCGCCCGTCAGCTTCTCGATGGCGAGGCAGAACGCGTGCTCCTGGTTCATCGGCGCGACATAATCAAGCCGGTCGAAATAGGGCACGTTCTGCGCATAGGTGCGCGCCTCCATCAGCTTTTCCGTGCCGCGGTGCAGGAGGCCGATATGCGGATCAACGCGCTCAACGACCTCGCCGTCAAGCTCCAGCACAAGGCGCAGCACGCCGTGCGCGGCAGGATGCTGCGGTCCAAAGTTGATCGAGAAATTGCGGGAGGCGGGCTGGGAGGTCATCTATAATCACCAGGCCATTTTTTAAACGCGACAACCCGCGGCATGACAACATTCACCAACGGAACAAGCATGACAGTTGCCCCTAACCCTTCGCCTTCTCATCGCCCGGCAGCACGTATTCCGGCGCTCCCTCCCACGGCGACAAAAAATCAAACTGCCGGAATTCCTGATTGAGTTTCACCGGCTCGTAAACAACCCGCTTTTCCTGATCGTCGTATCTCGCCTCGACATACCCCGTCATCGGAAAATCCTTGCGCAGCGGATGCCCCTCAAACCCATAGTCGGTCAAAATCCGCCGCATGTCCGGATGGCCGGTGAAAATCACGCCCATCAAATCCCACGCCTCGCGTTCGAACCAGTTGGCCGCGGGCCAAACGGGGATCGATGAGGGGACAGCCTCATCCTCCGCAACCGCGGTTTTAACGCGGATGCGTAAATTGTGTTTGGGCGAAAGCAGATGCCAGACCACATCGAAGCGCTTTTCGCGCGCGGGGTAATCCACCGCCGTCAGGTCAATGAAATTGATAAACAGGCAGTCCGGCGCGTCGCGCAGATAGGTGAGCACCTCGATGATGCTTTCTGATTTTGCGACGAGTGTCAGTTCGCCGAATGCGGCTGACGATGAGATAATCGCGCCTTGCAACTTCTCTGTCAGCGCTGATCGCATTATTTCAAGCGTCGGGCTCATCTGCTGTCCTGGTTCCGTCATGTTCCAATCGTTGATCAATCGGGCCTTGTCCACACAATTAAGCCGCTTTCAACCGTTTCGAAAACCAGTTCGCCGGCTTGCGGCGCGGCCGAATAAGCATCCGATTGCGGGGGCTTGCGCCGCGGCGATCCGGCGGCTTTTCTGAGTTTATCCATCAGGCTCATATGCGGCGCGATTCCGTGTTCTATCTCTCAATCGTCCCGAGCCGCCGGATTTTCTTTTGCAGCAGCAGCACCCCGTAGAGCAGCGCTTCGGCGGAGGGCGGGCATCCCGGCACATAAATATCGACAGGCACGATGCGGTCGCAGCCGCGCACCACGCTGTAGCTGTAGTGGTAATAGCCGCCGCCGTTGGCGCAAGAGCCCATGGAAATCACATACCGCGGCTCGGGCATCTGGTCGTAGACCTTGCGCAGTGCCGGCGCCATTTTGTTGGTTAGCGTGCCGGCGACGATCATCACGTCCGACTGGCGCGGCGACGCGCGGGGGGCAAACCCAAACCGCTCGACGTCGTAACGCGGCATGGACAGCTGCATCATCTCGACAGCGCAGCAGGCGAGGCCAAAGGTCATCCACATCAGCGAGCCCGTGCGCGCCCAGTTGATGAGATCATCGGTTGACGTGACGATGAAGCCCTTATCCGCAAGCTGATCGCTCATGCCAAGATAGAACGGATCGTTCGCGCCGACGGGTTTGCCGGTGGCGGGATCGAGGATGCCGCGCGGGGCCTGCGCGACGAGGGCATCGTTCAATCCCATTCGAGCGCTCCCTTTTTCCATTCGTAGACAAAGCCCGCGGTAAGCACGAAGAGGAACAGCATCATCGACCAGAAGCCGAAAGCGCCGATGGATTTGAAAGCCACCGCCCAGGGGAAAAGGAACGCCACCTCAAGGTCGAAAATAATGAACAGCAGCGACACAAGATAGAAGCGCACGTCGAATTTCATGCGGGCGTCGTCGAAAGCGTTGAAACCGCATTCATAGGCGCTAAGCTTCTCGCTGTCGGGCGCTTTGAACGCGAGAATGAACGGCGCGATGATCAGCGCGGCGGTGAGGCCCCCGGCAACGCCCATGAATATCACAAGGGGCAGATAGTCTTCGAGCAAAGTCGGCATCGGCATCCCCGCGCCTTCCCGGCCAGCCCGACCGGTCCGCGCGCCGCGGTCCATGCGCGGGGCGGGCCGGATTCAGGGGTCTCCGGAAGACGGCGGAGGACTATCGCAGTGCAATGCGGGACGCAAGGCGGCATGAGCGCGCAGCGTCTAAAGTGTCATCCACCCGAGCCTGTTGGCGAGAATGCCCAACAGCGCCCCAGCGCCGATCACCCACAGGGGATTTCGCGCAAACAGCAGCATGAAGGCCCCCGCCGCCGCGGTCAGGGCGTAGCCGGCAAGGCCGTGCCCCGCCGCCTGCGCTGTGACAAGGCCAGAGGCCACCATCATGCCCACCACGATGGGGGCGAGACTGACTTTGACAGCCGCCAAAACAGGCGAATCCTTGACCCCGCCCATCACCCTGCCAACCCCAAAGGCCAGCAGGCTCGGCGGCCCGACAATGGCGAAAGTGGAGACCAGCAGGCCCGGCAGGCCGGCCACCTGCCAGCCAATGAAGCTCACTATCAGCATATTCGGCCCCGGCGCGAGTTGGGCGAGAGCCACGGCGCTGGCAAATTGAGCATTGGTCATCAGCGCGTAGTTATCCACAATTTGCCTGTGGAACTCCGGGATCAGCGCGCTGGCGCCGCCAATAGCGAAAACCGCCGTGGAGAGGAAGGCCCAAAACAGCTTTGAGACATCGTCACTCATTCGCGCCGGCCCCTATAGAGCGTCCAACCGATCGCCAGCGGGCAAATCAGCGCGACAATCACCCAAAGGGGCCAGCGCAGGACGCCGATGGCGATAAAGCTTGAGGCCGCGAATATCGCGGACATCAGGTTGCGCTCGACGCCCCGGGACAGCCGCGCGGCGGTGCCAAAAATGATTCCCGCCGCGGCGGAGGCAGCGCCCGACGCCGCCGCCCGCACATCCGGCAGATAGGAGTAATGGTCATAGACCAGCGCGATGCCCAGCAGGATCACCAGCGGCGCCAGCAGCAGCGAGGCGAGGCAGGTCAGCGAGCCCCACGGGCCTTGGTTCTCATCGCCGATCATCGTCGCGGCGTTAAGGAAATTACCGCCGGGCAGAATGGAGCAAATGCCGAAAAGCTCGACGAATTCCCTTGGTGTCAGCCATTTGCGGCTGTCCACCATGATGTAATTGGCGCTGGCGGCGATGCCGCCAAAGCCCAGCAGGCCGATCAGCAGAAAACCGCTGGCGAGGTTCCATAAGGAAAGGCGGGGCTTAACGCGGAGCTGGTCCAAGGGGGCCTTCAATAGGTCGGGCGGATGTTGCGGTCCCGTTGCCCGGTGGAAGGGGCAGCGGGGCGGCTTCGGCTAAACCGCCGGCCCGATGGACCGGGGCGTCGAGATAACCCCTGTCAGCTTGTCCTCGGGCAGCGCAAGAATCGCCGGCTCGTCGAACAAATCGCCCATTTTGGAGGCGACACCGGTGCGCGCGATCGCCTCCAGCCATTTGCGGTGCAGCCGCGGGTCCTGATCCTCATATTCGAGCTGGCGGCCGCCCTGCTGGATAGAGATGGAGCCGGCGCCCTCGGCGCTTTTGCGGCGCAGCGAAATGAAGGGATAGCGGCGGCTGCCGAGGCTGCATGCGAGATAACGGGCCGGTTTGTCGCAGGTGTTGAAATGCTGATGGAACATCCAAAACGGCGGCGTGTACATAACACCGTGGCGCCACGGCAATTCTTTGAACTCGCTGTCGCCCTCGTGCCAGAGCAGCGAATAGCCCTCGCCATCGACCGCGTGAACATGGGTGCCGGCGGCGTGCCGGTGGGCTTTTTTGTAGCGTCCGGTCGGAATTTCCGAGGTATGCGCGTGCATTGTGCCATCGGCCAGCACAAAGGAAACATTCATCGAGCCTTTGCCGCGCTCGTTTAATTCATAGAGCTTAAAGCTGGTGAGATCGTGGACGAAATTCGTCTCCCAGACATTCAGCGTCGCCACATCGAGTCCCCGGTGGACCGGCGTGTGGTCGCCCTCGCCCTCAAAGTGTTTGCCCTCGCCTACCCGCTCGGGAAAGGCGAAGGAGTTGTTAAAGACGAAATCGACGTTGTGATAAAGATTCAGCGTCAGCGGCGCATTTGTCGTGCAGGAAAGCCGCGCCGGCTCGCGCCCGGACGAATTGAAAATCCGATATCGGCAATTGAGCGGAATGGCGAACAGCGCCTTCGGCCCCCATTCGAAACTGCGCGAAGCGCCGTCGGCCAGCTCAATCGTTGTCGAGCCGAAGCCTTCAAGCACGTAAAAGAACGCCTCATAGAGGTGCTTGACCGGCGCCGTCTTTTTGCCGGTGTCGATTTCGAGAACGTAGTTGCTCATGAAATCGCCGCGCCCATGGGTGTGCGCGAAACAGCCCTTGGCGCCGTAACGGTCCCACCGCGCGGTCTCCAGCGCCAGCAGATCGTGGCCGAAATCAAGATGGACGGGAATGCCCTCGCCCGCTGCCCAGTCGTTGTAGGGATCGAGGAGAAAGCGGGATGGGGCCGCGAGGGGGGGATGAGCGGGCATGGGGGCTCCGGGGGCGGCACGCGAGGGAGTCGCGGGGTTGGAACGACCTTAACGGGTGGGCGAAGGGTGGCAAATGAATCGGCTGCTGGATCCCAAAAACGTTTCCGTGACGCCAGCGGCCCCGCGGCGCGCCGCAACCGCCGCTGGGCGCAAGCCGGCGTGAATTAAAAACGGGGTTTTTGAGACCGGGAAAACGAACCCGAATGGCGAGAGTGACGGGACTCGAACCCGCGACCTCCGGCGTGACAGGCCGGCGCTCTAACCAACTGAGCTACACCCCCGCAAGGACGCGCCAAAACCAAGCCCGCCAATTCAGAGGGTTGCCGGATACGGCAGCAGGCATGCCAAGTCAAGATCAGCGTCCGGCGCCGATTGTTTCCCGCCTGTTTTCGAATTATCATGGCCGGATCGAAGTTCGTCCGGCGATCCGGCGGGCACCGCGTTTTCGGCGCGGCGCCGCGCCGGGGCGCCGGCCCTTACGGGATCGATAGCTGATCGTCGGTGATGCGGCGTTGGCTCTTAC
>JANYFM010000288.1 GCA_025362655.1 Hyphomicrobiales bacterium
CCGCCAAGGCGGCGGCGGATGATGAAGTGAAAGCCGCGGCGGATTATTTTTCCGCGCTGAAACCCAAACGCCTCATCAAGGTCGTCGAAAGCGAAACCGTGCCGAAAACCTTTATTGCCCGTTTGTTTTTTGTGAAGACGCCGGAGGGCGGCACGGAGCCGCTGGGGCGGCGCATTGTTGAAATGCCCGATGATGTCGATCAGTTCGAGCTGCGCGACACGCGGGCGAAATTCACAGCTTATGCGCCGCTCGGAAGCATCGGGAGAGGCGAGGCTTTGGCCAAGACCGGCGGCGGCGGGACAACAGTGGCATGCGTCATCTGTCACGGACCGGAACTGAAAGGCGTCGGCCCGATTCCCGGAATAGCGGGCCGCTCGCCCAGTTACATCGTGCGGCAACTGCATGACTTTCAGAAGGGAACGCGCGCGGGAGCCGCGGCGGCGTTGATGCAGCCCTCCGTCGCGAAACTGGGGCTGGAGGATATGATCTCGCTAGCCGCTTATGCGGGGTCGCTGGAGCCCTGAAAGCGCGAACCGCCGCCGTTCAGCGCCGCGAGCATTCCCGCGCCATCCGGAGTCACGGCCATCCGGGCTGAAAGACCCGCCTCAACAACAGGCGCCGCCGCATCCTCCGAGATGCACACATGCGCAACGCCGGTGAGCGCCCCTTCGGCGCTCCCCGCATGGGCCAGAGCGAGGAAGAGTTCCGCGCTCCGCCTTGAATAATGCAACACGGCATCGATTTGTCCGGCGCGCAGGGCGGCGAGCGCGCTTTGCGGCAGCGCGTTCACCGCCGCCGCGGCGTAAACAATAACCGCTTCAACCGGGCGCCCGTTGGCGCGCAGCCCGTCCTCCAGGGCCGGTTTGCGGTCGCGCCCCGCGAGATACAGCACCGCGCCCGGCGGCGCATCGAAACCCGCCAGCAGCGCGGCAACATCCGCCGCGGGAACGCGCGCATCCGCGAAGCCGCTTGCGCGCGCCGCCTCCGCAGTGCGCGCGCCCGCGCAGAAAACGGGGATATCCCGCAGACGGGCGACGTCCGCCGCCTTTAAAAATTCAAACGCATGAGCGCTGGTCGCGATGACCGCCGCAAAGGGGCCTTGCGGAATTTCCGTCGAAACCGCTTCGATCCGCGTCACCGGCGCAAGCATTGCCTCATGCCCCGCCGCCGCGAGCGCCGCCGCGGTCCTTCCGGCGTCGCGCAACGGGCGGGTGACGAGGACGCGCATGGGTTCAGCGCGCTTTCACCGGGAGGATGCCCGCCGGCAGCCGCGCCAGCAGGGCGCGACCGGCGCGGGCGCCGATGGCGGCGGCCTCGGCCAGCGGACCCTCGTCATAAATCTCGAAGGCTTCGGAACCGTCGGAACGAAGCACCTGGCCGCTCAGTTTGATGGTTTCGCCATGCACCCGCGCGTGGCCGGCGATCGGCGTTTTGCAGGAGCCGTCAAGCTCCCGCAGGAAAGCGCGCTCGGCGATCAGCGCATAGCCGGTGCCGGCGTCGAGGATCGGGGCCAGCGCCGCCCGGGATTTGGCGTCGCCTGACAGTATGGTGATGGCGATGGCGCCCTGGCCGACGGCGGGGAGAAAATCGTCGATCTCCAGAATGGCGGTGACCCGGTGGTCGAGGCCCAGTCTTTTTATGCCGGCGAGGGCCAGCAGCGTGGCATCGATCTCGCCTGTCTCCGCCTTGCGCAGGCGGGTCTCCACATTGCCGCGCAGCAGTGTCACCTTGATATCCGGCCGCAGCCGCTGCACCTGGGCTTGGCGGCGCAGTGACGCTGTTCCGAGGACGGCGCCATGGGGCAGGCCAGCGATGGTCTTCGATTTGGCGGAAATCAGAGCGTCGCGCACATCTTCGCGCGGTAAAAACCCGGCAATTTCAATGCCTTCTGGCAAAACCGTCGGCAAGTCCTTGGACGAGTGGACGGCGATGTCCACCTCCCCGGCAAACTGCGCGGCGTCGATCTCCTTGGTGAACAGGCCTTTGCCGCCGGATTCGCCCAAAGACCGATCCTGGATACTGTCGCCGGTGGTGCGGATCACAACGATTTCAATGCGTTCGGCTTCAATCCCGTGAGCGTGCGCCAGCCGGCGGCGGGTCTCGTGGGTTTGCGCCATAGCCAGCGGCGAGCCGCGCGTGCCGATTTTCAGCCAAGGTGTCGTCATCACGCCGCCGTTTGCCTCAGGTCCCGCCGCGACTATAGGGTAACGGGCTTGGCCGCGAAAGCGGTGGGCTGTGCCGGGGAATTGATGCGCGTTCTGGGCCTTGAAACCACTTGCGATGAGACGGCGGCGGCGATCGTGCGCTTAAACCCCAATGGGCGGGGTGAGATAATCTGCGACGAAATCATGAGCCAAATCAAGGAACACGCGGCTTATGGCGGCGTCGTTCCCGAGATTGCCGCCCGCGCCCATGTGGAAGCCATCGACGGACTCGTCCGCCGGGCGCTGGCTAAAGCCGGGGTGAAAATCCGCGATCTCGACGGCATCGCTGCCGCCGGCGGACCAGGCCTCATCGGCGGCGTCATGGTGGGGCTGACGACCGGCAAGGCGCTGGCGCTGGCCTGCGGCAAGCGGTTCATTGCCATCAACCATTTGGAGGCCCATGCGCTGACGGCGCGGCTGACCGACGGCGTTGATTTTCCCTATCTGCTGCTGCTGATGTCCGGCGGGCACACCCAATTGATTGCTGTCAAAGGCGTCGGCAATTATGAGCGCATCGGCACAACGCTGGATGATGCGCTGGGCGAAGCCTTCGACAAGGTGGCTAAAATGCTGGGCCTTGCCTATCCCGGCGGCCCCAAGGTCGAGGCACAAGCAAACCTTGGCGATCCCCTGCGGTTTGACCTGCCAAGGCCGATGCTGCGCCGCCCCAACGCGGATTTTTCCCTGTCGGGACTGAAGACCGCTGTTCGGTTGGAAGTGGAAAAACTTGGGCAATTAAGCTCCGATGATATCGCCGATCTCTGCGCGTCGTTTCAGGCGGCTGTGGTCGACGTGCTCATTGACCGCACGCGCGCGGGCCTGCGCCGTTTCCATGACAGCTGCGGCGCCCCCACGGCGCTGGTGGTGGCCGGCGGCGTCGCCGCGAATATGACGATCCGCCGGGCGCTGAACAGATTCGCGGCGGAGGCGGGTTTGCGGGTCGTGCTGCCGCCGCCGGAGCTTTGCACGGACAATGGCGCGATGATCGCCTGGGCGGGCATCGAGCGGCTGCGGCTGGGGTTGGCCAGCGGCATGGACTTCGCGCCCCGCGCCCGCTGGCCGCTCGACGAAAACGCCGCGCGCGTCCACAATGGGAAAGCTTGAGACAAAACGCCGCTGAGCCCCCATGTGGAAACGCCTGCTTCTTATTTTGCTGCTGATAGGCGCCGTTCCCGGGGCCGCGCGCGGTCCTTTGGATCGCGAACCGGTCATGGCGGGGGTTCGCGTATTTTTTGGGCCGCGCCCGGGCTTTGAGGACGTTGACCGCGACCTCATCTCGCGCGCCCGGCAGCGGATCGATATGGCCGCTTATGTGCTGACCGACCGCCGCGTGATTGAATCGCTGGAAGCGGCGGCGAAACGCGGCGTGCGGGTGCGGCTCTATCTTGATCCCGAGCAGCCCGGCGGGCGGGCGGCGGTCAGCGGCCGTCTCGCGCAATTGCTGCGCTCGGGGAGCGTCGAGGCGCGCATCAAGGGCGCGGGCGCCGACCTGATGCACCTCAAATCCTATCAGGTGGACGGCCATTATTTGCGCAGCGGCTCGGCCAATTTTTCATTTTCCGGGGAAAACCGCCAGGATAACGATATTATCGTCATCGAAAGCCGCGACGCGGCCGGCGCTTTCATGGCGCAGTTTGAACAGGTCTGGGGGCGCGCGGGCAATGTGCAATTTGTGCCCTGAGCGGCCGAACAGGCGGTGAGCCATGGCTGAGTTCAAATCCATCGCGGTTCTCGGCGCCGGCGCTTGGGGCACGGCGCTTGCCAATGCTGCCGCCAGGGCGCGGCATGATGTCGCGCTTTGGGCGCGTGATCCCCAGGATGTTCTGGACATGCGGGTCAAGCGTGAAAGCCGGCGTCTGCCCGGCCTCCCCTTGGAGGCGCGTGTCCATCCGGAGGTTTCGCTGGCGGCGGCGGCGCAGGCCGATCTGATCCTGCTGGCGGCTCCGGCGCAGGCGACCCGGGGACTGGCTGAATCGCTGCGGGGATTGGCGCGGCCTGGCGTGCCCATGGTTCTGTGCTCGAAGGGCATCGAACAGGCCAGCGCGGGTTTCCTCAGCGATGTGGTCGCGGCGGTTTTGCCTGATAATCCGCCGGCGGTGCTGTCCGGCCCCAGTTTTGCCGCCGATGTGTCGCGGGGCCTGCCCACGGCGGTGACGCTGGCCGCATCGGATGCCGGTCTCGCGCAATCCATCGCGGATGCCCTTCAGGGCCCGGCATTTCGCCTCTATTATACGACCGATGTGCGCGGCGTGGAAATCGGCGGCGCCGCCAAAAACGTGCTCGCCATCGCTTGCGGCATCACGGCGGGGCGGGGTCTGGGGGCGAGCGCGGGGGCGGCGCTGATCGCCCGGGGTTTCGCTGAATTAAGCCGGTTCGGGCAGGCGTTCGGGGCGCGGCCTGGGACACTGATGGGCCTGTCGGGGCTTGGCGATCTGGTGCTGACCTGCGGATCGGCGCAGTCGCGCAATTTCTCGTTTGGACTGGCGCTGGGCAGGGGCGAGGAGCCTGCGGCCGCCAGCCATGGAAAACTGGCGGAAGGCGCGTATACGGCTCCCGTGCTGGTGGCGATGGCCCGCGCCAAGGGCGTTGATATGCCAATCTGCGAGGCTGTCGATTCCATTATCAGCCGGCGCGCCGGTGTCGGCGGGGCGATTGAAGCCCTGCTCGCGCGGCCCTCAAAAGCCGAGGTTTAAACGACGCGCTGCTGTCCCGGCTGGCCGACGCGGCGCGTGGCGGGATCGCGTCCGGTTTGCAGGAGGGCGACCGGCTGAATTTCGTAGCTATGGCGCTCGCTGCGCAAATCCCGGTGGTTCCAGGTCTCGTTCAGCTCGCGGGCCTCGGCCTCGAGATTTTCGCGCGAATCGCTGACCAAAAGCACCTGCGCGGCGGGTTTGGTCTGCACCAGCGCCCATAGCCGTTTGCGGGCCGCCGGCGGCGGGGCGGGTTCCGGCGCCGCGCGGCGCGGCCCCAGCCATGATTGGATCGCATCCCCCAGACGCCGGGGCCAGGCCCGCTTCCTCATGACAAACTCCCATTGGGCCGGCGGCTTGCATCGTCCGCGCCGCTGCCCTCGCTAAACATCTTACCCAATATGGGCCGGATGCAAATGGTTTTTTCCAGCTTCCCCAAACCGTGCCGCCTTGCCGGCGGGTTGCGCCTCAAAAACTCATGTGTTAGTTCACGCGCGCCTTCGGGGCTGGGGGCGTTTCACGCCTTTGCGCCTCGTTTCCGAACAGCTTGCAAGCGGAGTCGCGGCGCCTTCAGCCGCGCCCGGCTCCTTGCGGCAAGCTTCCGTTTTGTTGTTGGTTCAGAGGCCCGTTTTGGCAAAGGAAGACACGATCGTTTCCGGCATGGCGGGGCGTTATGCCGACGCGCTGTACCAGCTGGCCCGCGATTCCAAGACGACTGACAAGGTGGCCGCTGATCTGAAAGCCTTCGCCGGCCTTGCCGCCGCCGCTCCCGACCTTCAGCGCATGCTGAAAAGCCCGGTTTTTTCAGCGGAATCGCAGACCAAGGCGCTGCAAGCGATTTTGAGCCAGGCGGGCATTTCCGGCATCGCCGCCAATTTCATCCAGCTTGTGGCAGCCAAGCGCCGCCTGTTCGCGCTCGACAATATGATCGCCGGCTATAATGCGCTGCATGACGCCGCCCGCGGCGTTACCCGCGCGGAGGTCACGGTCGCCGAGCCGATCAGCGATCAGCACCGCGCGGCGCTGGAAACCGCGCTGAAAGATATTTCCGGCGGCAAGTCCGTCGATGTCGCCGTGAAGATCGATCCCTCGATCATCGGCGGGCTGATCGTCAAGGTCGGCAGCCGTCAGATCGATGGCTCCATCCGCTCCAAACTGAACACCCTCGCGATTGCGATGAAAGGCTGAA
>JANYFM010000305.1 GCA_025362655.1 Hyphomicrobiales bacterium
CCCTGTTTGGCCTGCAAGCATTCGGCAATATCTACACGCGCATCACCAACCCCACTTCGGCGGTGCTGGAGGAGCGCGTCGCGGCGCTGGAGGGCGGCACGGCGGCGCTGGCGGTGGCCTCGGGCCATGCGGCGGAATTTCTGGTGTTCCACACGCTGATGCAGCCGGGCGATGAATTCATCTCCGCCAACAAGCTTTACGGCGGTTCGATCAACCAGTTCAATCACGCCTACAAGAACTTCAACTGGAATGTGAAGTGGGCGGACCCCGACGACACCTCAACCTTTGAAGCCGCGATATCGCCGCGCACCAAAGCGATTTTCATCGAATCCATCGCCAATCCCGGCGGCGTCATCTGCGATATCGAGGCAATCGCAAAGATCGCCAAACGCGCCCGCGTGCCGCTGATTGTCGATAACACGCTGGCTTCGCCCTATCTGGTGCGCCCCTTTGATCATGGCGCGGATATTGTCGTGCATTCCGCCACGAAATTTCTCGGAGGCCATGGCAATTCCGTCGGCGGCATCATCGTCGACGGCGGCAAATTCGACTGGATGGCGGACAAGCGCTACCCGATGCTGTCGGCGCCCCGGCCCGAATACGGGGGGATGGTTCTGGGGGAAACTTTCGGCAATTTCGGCTTCGCCATCGCCTGCCGCGTGCTCGGGCTGCGCGATCTCGGCCCCTGCATTTCCCCGTTCAACTCGTTCATGCTGTTGACCGGCATTGAGACGCTGCCGCTGCGCATGCAGCGCCATTCGGAAAACGCTTTGAAGGCAGCCGAATATTTGTCGGCGCACAAGGCTGTCAAATGGGTTTCCTATCCCGGCCTCAAAGGCGACCGTTATTATAATCTGGGGCGGAAATATTGCCCTAGGGGAGCCGGCGCCGTCTTCACATTCGGCCTCAAGGGCGGTTATGAAGCGGGCACGTCTTTGGTGAAAAATCTCCAGCTATTCTCGCATCTGGCCAATGTCGGCGATACACGCTCGCTGGTGATTCACCCGGCATCCACCACACACCGCCAGCTCTCCGACGATCAAAAGATCGCTTCGGGCGCCGGGCCGGACGTGGTGCGGCTGTCGGTCGGGATCGAGGACATCGCCGACATTATTGCGGACCTGGAGCAGGCGCTGGCGGCGGGGGCGTGACGGGGCTGAAACCGCCCCGCCCTCTCATTCCACCCCGATCAAACGTATCAGCCCAAGGCTCATCAATCCCAGCGCGATCAGCGAAAGCGTCACCGCGCCCGTCACGCGCAAGCCCGCTTTGGCGACAATTCTTATATCGACTCCAAGGCCGAGGGCCGCCATTGACACCGTGGTCAGCAGGCTGGCGGCAATTTTAGTTGGCTGCAAAACAGGCTCCGGAATCCATCCGGCGGCTCGCGCGCCCGCCATAATGAGGAAGCCGATGATGAACCACGGCACGATCTGATGGAGGGCGGGCTTTGCGCGGCCCGGGCGGGCGCCCGCCTCCGGCCCCTCCCGCAGCTTGGAAGCCAACAGCGACATCAGCAGCACGACAGGCCCCAGCATCAGCACGCGCACGAGCTTGACGAGGGTTCCCACCTGGTTGCTGAGGGCGCCGATGGGCAGTGTCGCGGCCAGCACCTGCGGCACAGCATAGACCGTCAGCCCCGCAAGGACGCCGTACTGCGTCAAGGACATTTGCAGGACCGGCACGAGCAGCGGCAAAAGCAGCACGACGATGACGCCGAGCACGGCTGTAAACGCGATGGAGGCGGCAACGTCCCCGCTCTCGGCGCCGATGACGGGGGCGACAGCCGCGATGGCGGAATTGCCGCAAATTGAATTGCCGCAGGCGATCAGCACCGCCATCCGACGCGGCAGTCCGAAGGCCCGGCCGATGGCATAGCTCGCGGCAATGGCGGCCGCGACGACGGCGGCAATGCCGATCAGCAGCGCAGGCCCGATGGCAAGAACCGCGCCGGCGCTCACCGAGGCGCCGAGCAGCACGACCGCTGTTTCGAGCAATATCCTGGCGCTGAATTCGATGCCCGCATGCCAGAGATCGGGCGGCGTCCAAAAGCTGCGCAGCGCGACGCCGAGCAAAATGGCGAAGACCAGCGCCTCCAGCCACGGACGGCCGAAAACTTCGATCTCTAGGGCTTGCAGCCAATAGGCGAGGGCTGTGACAAGCAGGCAAAGGCCGATGCCGGGGAGCAGACGCGTCAGCGGCGCAAGGGCTTTGGCGGCGGCTTTGGCGGCGGCTTTAGCGGGCATGGCGCCTCAAAACGTCTCGAGCCACGGCCTCACCTCAATCTCCCAGCTCCACGCATTGCGCGGCTGGCGGATCAGGCGGAGATATTCCAGCGCGATCGCGTCAGGATCGAGCGTGGCATCGCGCCCTTCGGGGTCCGGCCGCTGCGCTGAACGGATGCCGCCGTCAATCACCACATGCGCGACATGCACGCCCTGCGGGTGCAGCTCGCGCGCCATAGATTGGGCGAGACCGCGCAGCGCGAACTTGCCCATGGCGAAGGGCGCGGACTTGGCATAGCCCTTCACGCCC
This sequence comes from Hyphomicrobiales bacterium, assembly GCA_025362655.1. Classification (GTDB taxonomy): domain Bacteria; phylum Pseudomonadota; class Alphaproteobacteria; order Rhizobiales; family Beijerinckiaceae; genus Terripilifer. The sequence continues at coordinate 2,536 of JANYFM010000305.1, forward strand.
GCCGAGGCGCCGGTGAAAATAATGGTTCCCCCGCCCCGCGCCAGCATTCGCCGCGCCGCCTGCTGCGCCACCAAAAAAGCCCCGAAAGCCGTGATTTCGATGGTTTTGCGCACATGCATGGGGTTGAGATCAACGAGCGCGCCGCGCACCCGGAAAGAGGGATTGTAAATGACCGCATCAGGGTCGCGCGGCAGCGCGGCGAACAAAGCGTTGACGGAGGTCTCATCGGAAGCGTCGCAGGTTTGCAGCGCCGCGTCCGTTTGCATCGCCAGCGCCGACAGCTTGCCGATGACGCGCGAAGCCAGAACGAGATCATAGCCCTCGCGCGCCAGCAGCCGCGCCAGCGAGGCGGACAATCCATCGCCGACGCCGACGATCAATGCGAGGGGTTTTTCAGTCATGGCGGGCTCCGGCGCGGCAGGGCCGCCATGCTACACGTTTCAGCCGCGCCGGTCATATTGCGGCTCGATGCGCTCGGGCGAACGCGCGAGACACCAAGCGGCGGGGCGCGCGCCCCATTGCATATTTCCGGGGCCATGGGGATCGCAGACCGGCCAGCGGTCCGTGCATTCGCTTTGGCTGGCAAAAGCGGGTCCGTTTTCGCTGGCGATTTTCGCCGTGCGCGCGAAAATACCGCGGCAGAAGGCAGCGTCAAAGCCCGGCGCTGCGCGGCAGGCGGCCTCGTCACGCACAACGGCGCCGCCGGGGCACACCGGCTGAAACCAGCTCCAAGCGATGAAGGCGGCGATGCCCCAGATAAACAGAAACGCGATGTTACGCATTTAAAAATCACTC
>JANYFM010000330.1 GCA_025362655.1 Hyphomicrobiales bacterium
ATAGGGCATGGATTTGAAATAAGAGGGGTTGATGGCGTTTTGGCCGCTGACCAGCAGCAGCGAATGGCCGTCGGGCTCGGCGCGGGCGATTGACGAGGCGGCCGCCATGCCGCCGGGCCCCGGCATGTTCTCGATGATGACGGGCTTGCCGAGGGTGAGCGAGATTTTCTGCGCGACGGCGCGCGCGGTGATATCGCCGAGCCCGCCGGGGCCGAAGCCGACGGCGAGCCGCAACGGGCGCGAGGGAAAATCCTGCGCGGGCGCGGACGCGGCGGCGAGGCAGGAAAGCAGCATCGCGCCGGCGAAGCGCGAAACGGACATTGTCATTTATCTTTCTCCGCCCGGTTCAGCGTTTCAGCGGCGCGAAGGACGCCGGCGACATCAGTTTGCTCTCCTGTTTCAGCAGGTAGCCGTTGGCGGCGTTCATTTCGAGATAGGCCTGCCATTCGGGGTCTTTCAGCAGCGCGGCGCGGCGGGCGTTTCGGTCGGCGGCATCCTGATAGACCCAGATGTGGACGTAGGTGTTGATATCGCCGGTCTCGCTGATGAGCCACGCCAGCGGCTCGCCGAAATGCCGCTTTTGCGGAATGAGCCCGTGCTTCTCGTAAGCCTCCAATTGCTTTCTCAGCGTGCCGACGCGGACGGTGTAGGTGCGGTGATCGAGCAGCATGGTTTCCTCCATTTGAATTGGCGGCGCGTCTTTTTGACGGCGGCTTTGATGCGATGGCGGGCGCGCGCGGCCCGCGTCTCAGGGCGGGATGCGCCGGCGCGGGTCAGTTTTCAAAATCGGCCGTCCAGAGCGCTTGGAGTCTCGCCATCGCGTCCGCGCCGAAAGGCGGCATATCCGCGGCGGCGGCGATCTCTTCCAATTGCTCCATCGCGGAGAAGCCTCCCAGCGCCGTGGTGACGCCGGGATGGCCGAGGATAAAGCGAAACGCCGCCTGCGCCAATGTCGTGCCGTGTTCGCTTGCCAGAAAGCTCACCGCCCGCGCCTGTTTTTGCAGCCGCAGGGAGGCCGCCGCGCTCATGTCATAGGCGCGGGCGAGGGGGTGGCGGGGGCCGCCGGCGAGCGCGGCGCCGGTGAGAAAGCCGCTCGCCAGCGGGCTGTAGACGGCTGTCCCCGCGCCGCGCGCGGCCGCGCTGTTAATGATGCCGCCGAAGTCTTTCCCCGCGCTCCAGCCGGGGATCGCGTATCCGGCGGTCGGATTGAGCAGGGTGAAAGGCGCGTTGATGAGATGAAACAGCCCGCTGCCCAGCAGTTCGCCCGCCTCGGCCGCGTCGTTGCCGCGGCAGATGAAGCCGGCCGCGCGGATTTTGCCGTCGCGCAGCAGGCGGCGCACGCCCTCCATCGCGCCGTCAGCCGCGGTAAAATGTCCGATCCATAAATGCGCGTAGTCTTTTCCCGCCATGACGGGGGGCCGGGCGCATGGCCCGTTGTGGATTTGGAAAACGTCCAGCCGCTCCGCGCCGAGCCGCCGCAGGCTTGCCTCGGCCGAGGCGACGACATGGCCGGCGATGCCCGATAGGTTCTCCGCGCGTATTTCGACTTTCGAATTGAGCAGCGGTTTTGCGCCGATTTCGCGGAGCGCGCGGCCGAGATTTATTTCAGCGGCGCCGTCGCCGTAGTCGGGGGAATTGTCGAAATAATTGATGCCGAGCTCCAGCGCGCGCGCCGCGATGCGCGTCTGGTCGCGGGCGCTTCCGCGCACCATCAGCCCCGCGTTGCCGCCGCAGCCAAAGCCGATGGCGGAGAGGGAGAGTTCCGCCGCGCCTATTTTGTTGAAACGCATGGCGTTGGGTCCGCGCCGCTATTTCGCGCAATCGATATTGCACGCGGTCTCTGGGCGGGGAGCGCGCAGGGGCGCGCGGCTGTACTCATTGTTGAGATCGACGAGGCGGGCCAGAAGCGTAAGGAACACTTCGCGCTCCGCCGGCGCAAGCGGGGCAAGGAGGCGCTCCTCGGAGCGCCGCGCGGGGCCGGGCGCGGCGCGCAGCAGATTCTCGCCTTTGGGCTGGATGAATAATTGTTTCACCCGCTGATTGTGCCGCGGCGTTATGCGTCTCACGAGGCCGCGCTCCTCCATGCCGCTCATGATCGCGCCGATGGTGGAGCGGTCCACGGCGATCCGGCAGACCAGCGTGCTTTGATCAATGCCGGGCGCCGAGGCGATGGTTGACAGCGCCGCGAACTGCACGGGCGTCAGCCCGGTGCCGCGGAATTCGTCGAGGAAAATCGCCACGGAAATCTGCTGGCAGCGCCGGATCAGATGGCCGGCGGCGCGGCGCACGTCCGTCGCCTCCGGCGGCGGATATTTGGCGGCGGCAGACTCGCGATGTGTCATGGCCCGTCCTCCACGCCGCCCCATCCCCGACGTTCGCGCCGCGCGGTCCGGGGCGGGCGGCGCCGCGCGCCGTCCCGTCCTGTCCGCTGTCTCTCCGCGACGAATTTGTGACATAGTTCCGCCATGCGCGCAAACGCGGTTCACGCGCGCGAAATTATTTTTCTTTCGGCGTCCAGATGCCGATTTCGTCGGCGATGCCCGCCAGCTCATAATGATTCATGGCCATGGCTATGTCAGGATTTTTCATCATGCGCTCGCCGGTCTCGTCGCGGCTGACGAGAATGATGTCGGGCTGTCTTTCCCGCACATTGTCGGCGAACATGCGCGCGTCCTGATCAACGAAGGCGGCGAGCTTTGCGGCGTCGCCGCGTTTGGCGTCAATCAGCATCTGCGCGCTCAGCATCAGCCAAAGCGAATGCGGCTGCCCCGCCCAGACGCCGCCGACGCGCCGCACGATGGGATGGCCGACATCCAGCTCGGCGGTCACAGCCATGATTTTGGGATGCGGCGGGCCGATGCGCCGCACCGCCCCCGTCAAGCCCGGATATTCCTCTTTCATCGTGAATTGCACGACCGTGCCGAACAAAATCGGCAGGCCAAACAAAGCCGGCGCCATGCAAAACATGAGCGCGGGGCGCATCGCCGGCCATGCGGGGTGTTCGCGCCCGGCCGCGAGCGCCGGGCCGGTCAGGAGAGCCAGCGCGAGGAAGGCGAGGGACACGCCGGGCAGGCCATGATTGACCCAGCCCTTGCCCTGCAAAACGAAGGCTCCGGCAAAGCCCAGCGAGGCCATCGCGAGGACGGTGACCCGCGCGTCTCCGCCGGCCCGGCGGTTAAGCGCAAAGATGACCGTAAGCATCGCCATATGGACGAGAAACCAGGGATGGATCAGCAGCAGGCGCAGCGGCTCTTTGACGGGAACGTAGACTTCGAGGATCGAGGGAAGAGCGCCGAAGAAATCCGGAAACAGGAAAACCACAGCGGCGCCATAGGCGAGGACCACGGCGGCGGCGGTGAAATTCTCGATGGAGAATACAGGGCGCGGGGAGCGCTGCCGCCAGGCTGTGAAGAGGATGGGAAAAAGCAGCGCCAGCGCGAAATGCGGTTTGACCGCCATCGTCAGCCCCGCCAGCAAACCCGCCGCCGCCGCGGGGAAGCCTGGCACCGGCCTCGCATCGGCGCGGGCCGCGAACACCGCCAGCGCCGGCAGGATCAGGATCGAGGCGATGTGCTCGCGCTCGGCAAAGGAAAAGCCCGGCACAAGCGCCAGCGCGAACAGCGCGGCGTTCACCGCCAGCCAGCCCCCGCCGGGCCGGATCAGCCCGCATTCCCGCGCGATCCGGCGGGAAAACATAATGCTGCCCAAAGCGCCGGCGAAAACGGCGGCCGACACAACAAATTCAGCCGGCAGATGAAGCCGCCGCGCCGTGAAGACGGCGGGCAGATAGAGCAGGAAAGAGGCGGGCGGGTTCGTCTCGATGATGTCGCGGTAGACGCGCGCGCCGTCCAGCCATTTCTCGCAGACGGTGAATAGCCAGGAATTGTCCGCGTTGTGGTGGCCAAGGGATTGCTGGAGAACCGCGAACAGCAGGATGCAGGCGGCGGTGCGCGGGCTGGAGGCCCAGCGGGCCGCAAACGCGCCGCGGTCCGCCGACCAGGTTTTCGCAGGCGCGTAAATGGTAGTCGTCCTCATGGGCCGCCCGTTTGCCGCCGCGCGCCTCAGCCGGCGCGGCGGCGGCGCTCCTCGATCTCGTTGCCGGCGGGCAGCATCTCCGCCCCCGCAAAGCCTGCGGTTTTGCCGACAATGTAGAGCGGGCGGCGCTTCACTTCATTGTGGATGCGCCCGATGTAGAGGCCCAGAATGCCCGTCAGCATCATGTTGGCGCCGCCAAGAAAGGCGACGACCACAATCGTCGATGCCCAGCCCGGGACATAGTTTTCAGTGAACAGGCGGGAGACAATGACATAGAGGCCGTAGACGATGGCGGTGCCGGACACGAGCGTGCCCAGCCATAACGCCAGTTTGAGCGGCGCATCGGAAAAGCTCACGAGCCCATTGACCGCGAGCTTGACGAGCTTGCCCACCGGCCATTTGGTTTCGCCGGCGGCGCGCTCCTCGCGGTTGAATTCGATGGCGATCTGGCGGAAGCCGACCCAGGCGAACATGCCGCGCACGAAGCGGTCCTGCTCGCGCATGGAGCGGAACACCTCCAGCGCCTTGCGGTCGACGAGGCGGAAATCGCCGACGTTCTGCGGGATTTCAACGGAGGCGAGGCGGCTCATGGTTTTGTAGAAAAGCTTCGATGTCGCCAGTTTGAAGCGGCTTTCGCCGGCGCGGGTGGCGCGGCGCGCATAGACGATCTCATAGCCCTCGCGCCATTTTTCGATCATCTGGTGGATGATTTCCGGCGGGTCCTGCAAATCGGCGTCCATCAGGATGACGGCGTCTCCGGCGGCGGCGTCGAGGCCGGCGGTCATGGCGAGCTGCTGGCCGAAATTGCGGGACAGGCCGATGAAACGGTAGCGCGGATCGGTCTTGGCGCGGGCCTCAAGGATGATCGAGGTGCAGTCGGTGCTGCCGTCATCAACGAGAATAACTTCGGCGGGGCCATCAAGGTCCGCCAGAACCTGGTCCAGCCGATGAAACAGCAGCGGGAGCACCGCCTGCTCGTTGAAAATCGGCAGAACCAGCGAATATACGGGCTTCGTCGCCAAGCGATCCCCCAACGGCGCAAACGGATTGCGGGCCGGACGCGCCCATCGTCACTTTAGGGGCGCATAGGTTAATGCCGCGTTTACAATTGTCGCGGCGGGCATTCCCGGCCATAAGGCGGCTGGGTATTTTCAGGAGCGCGCCATGGACAAGGAACTGCTGGACCGGCTGGCGATCAGGCAGCTCGTCGATGACTGGGCGCTGTGGCGCGACGCCGGCGATTGGGACCGTTTCCGCACAGTCTGGCATGACGACGGCGTCATGCAGGCGACGTGGACCCAGGGCACGGCGGATGAGTTCATCGCCATGAGCAAGGCCGGCTGGGCGAAGGGCGTCTCGATCCTGCATTTTCTCGGCGGCAATTCAGCCGAACTCAACGGCGACCGCGCGATATCCCAGACCAAGATGACGATCAGTCAGCGGGCGGTGGTGCATGATGTGCTCGTCGATGTCGTTTGCACCGGGCGGTTCTACGATTTGATTGAGCGCCGCGCCGGCAAATGGGGTTTCGTGCTGCGTCAGCCGATCTATGAGAAGGACAGGATGGATCCCGTTGATCCCGGGGCCAAGCTGAGCCTCGATCAGGCCGCGCTGATGCGGTTTCCCGAGGGCTACCGGTATCTTGCATACGCCCAGGAGCAGATCGGCTACAAAATCAAACTGGATATGCCCGGCCTCAAGGGCGAGCACATCGAAAAACTATATGCGCGCGGCAAAGCGTGGCTGGCGGGCGGGGCGCTGTAGCGCTCTATCGCGCCAGCACAACAAAGAGCATAGCCAGCGCCGCGGGCAGGGCTTGAACGAAAAGGATCGACCTTTTCACGGTCGCGGCGCCGAAGACGCCGGCGACAATGACGCAGCCGAGGAAAAACATTTTGACGGCAAAACCGCTGTCGCCGGCGGCGAGGCCCCAGACGAGGCCGGCGGCGAGGAAGCCGTTGTAAAGCCCCTGATTGGCGGCGAGCGTCTTCGAGCTTTCCGCGAATTGCGCTGTTGTGCCGAACGAGCGGCGCACGGCCGGCGTCGTCCATAAGAACATTTCGAGGACCAGAAACGCGGCGTGCTCCAGCGCGGCCAGCGCGGTCAGTCCAAAAGCAATTGCGTTCATTTGCGCGTCTCCGGCGCTCACGCTAGCATCCGCGCAACGTTTGCAGAAAGCATAAAAAATGCCAGCACCCCGCGCCGCCGCAGTCTTGAGCGATCTTGTCGTGCTCGATTTGACGCGGGCGCGGGCGGGGCCGGCCACGGCGCGGCAATTCGCCGACTGGGGCGCCGATGTCATCAAGATTGAGGCGCCTGGCGAGGCCTTTGAGGAAATGGGGCGCCGGCACGGCGCGGACTTCCAGAATCTGCACCGCAACAAACGCGCGATGACGTTGAACCTCAAGTCGCCGGAGGGGCGCGGCATATTCATGAGGATGGCGGAGCGCGCCGATGTGGTGATCGAAAACCTGCGGCCGGATGTGAAACACCGGCTCGGCATTGATTACGAAAGCCTGCGCGCGGTGAACAAAAGGATCGTGCTCGGCTCGATTTCCGGCTTTGGCCAGGACGGGCCTTACGCCGCGCGCGCCGGCGTCGATCAAATCGCGCAGGGCATGGGCGGGCATATGAGCGTGACCGGCGAGCCCGGCCGCGGGCCGATGCGCTCCGGCGCCGCAATCTCTGATATGTTCGCCGGCATACTCTGCGCCAACGCGATCATGAACGCGCTGCACGGGCGCGTCCGCACCGGGGAGGGCCAATGGGTGCAGACATCGTTGCTGGAAGCGCAGATTTTCATGCTGGATTTTCAGGCGGCGCGCTGGACCGTGTCGCGCGACATCGCCGGGCAGGAGGGCAATCACCATCCAACGCTGTCGCCGATGGGCGCTTTTAAAGCGCGCGACGGGCACATCAACATCGCTCCGATGGCGCACATGTGGAAGGCTTTCTGCATAGCGCTCGGCGCGCCAGCCATGCTGGCAAACCCCGATTATGCCGATGCGCGCGCCCGCCATAAAATGCGCGCGGCGCTGAATGCGGAGATCGAGGCGGAAACGCTGAAGCGCGATGTCGGCGAACTCGTGGAGGCCTTCAACAAAGCCGGCATTCCCTGCGGGCCTGTCTATACGCTGGATCAGACTTTCGCCGATCCGCAGGTGCGCCACCTCGGCGTGGCCCGCGACGTGGACTGGCCGAATGTCGGCAAGGTCCAGGTGATCGGCCAGCCGATCCATATGAGCGGGGGCGCAAGCGAAATCGCCGCGCATACGCCGGACGCCGGCGAACATACAGACGAGGTGCTGGCTGAGTTCGGGTATTCCGACGGGGAAATCGCCGGGTTTCGGGAGCGCGGGGCGGTGTGAGCGGTTTGGGGGTGTTGAGCGTCTTTCAGCCTCTCTTGACAAGCTTGGGGCGAAATAAGTAAGTCTGCTCAATAATGAGCGCGCTCAAATTTTCTTGTTGAAGCATGCGCGGCTCGGCAAGCCGCATCGGGGAGGAACAGGTGCTCGAACTCAGGGTTGTCAGCGCTGTCCCATTGACCCCGCGCATCCGCGCTTTTGAATTTGCCGCCGCGGACGGCTCAGCCCTGCCGCCTTTCACGGCGGGCGCGCATATTGATGTCGAGCTTGGCAACGGCGAAGAGCGTTCCTATTCGCTTTACAACGACCAGGGGGAAACGCATCGATACGCCATCGCTGTGCTGCGCGAACAGGCGGGGCGCGGCGGGTCGGCGTGGATGCACGATGTGCTGCGCGAAGGCGATGTGCTGCGGGCCTCGCCGCCCGCCAACAATTTCAAGCTAAGCGAATCCGGCGAGCGGCATATTTTGGTCGCCGGCGGCATCGGCATAACGCCGATCCTGTCGATGGCCGCGCGGCTGCAGGCGCTTGGCCGCGATTACACGCTGCATTATTGCGCGCGCGAGCCCGCCGAGGCGGCGTTTGCCGACGAGACACGGCGCCGGCACGGGGCGCGCGCGCATTTTCATTATGACGGCGGCGATCCGGCGCGGGGGCTGGACGCGGCCGCGCTGCTGAAGAACCGTCCCACCGCCGCGCACGTCTATGTTTGCGGTCCCGCCGGGCTCATCCGCGCGGCGCGCGAGGCGGGGAAGGACTGGCCGATGGGCACGGTCCATTACGAATTGTTTAAGGGCGCGGATGCCGATACGTCCGCGCGCGTGTCCAACCAGCCTTTCGAGATTGTGCTGAAGCGCAAGGGAGTCACGCTCAACGTGCCGGCGGACAAATCGATTCTCGACGTTCTGAAAGCCGAGGGCTTGCGGATCAAAACCCTTTGCCGGGAGGGCGTGTGCGGCACCTGCCGCGTCGAAGTGCTCTCCGGCGCCGTTGACCACCGCGACGATTGCCTTGATGACAGCGACCGGGAAACCGCGATGCAGGTCTGCGTGTCGCGCGCCATGCCCGGCGAAACCCTGGTATTGGACCTCTGAACGGAGAAGACCCATGAACGCCATGAGCAAACCGCCAGCCGTATCCTGCGTCCATCCGACATCGCTGATATCAGGCACCCTGGTCAGCACGGATTTGAAGCGCGCCCGTCATATGCTTGAGGGCGCCTTCGGCCTTGAATGCGTCGAGCCGGAGCCGGGGCTGCTGCTGGTCCGCGACCGCGGATTTGGCAAAGGCGGCGCCAAACACGGCCAGCCCTATTGGGTGCTGGAAGTGCGCCATTCCGATGAAATCGCCGTGGCGCAGGAAATGCTCAATCATTGGGGCATGGCGGCGCCGAGCGAGGCGGCGGTCGACGAGGCATATCAGAAGCTCAGCGCCAGCAAGGAGGAATACGGCATCGCGCGCGTGCAGAAGCCGCGGTTCCGCAACGGCTCTTACGCCTGCTATTTCATCGACAGGGATTCCAACTGGTGGGAGCTGGAATACCGCGCGCCGGACCTCACTTATGAGGTGCTGCGAGCCAAGGGCGACCTGCATCACGACGGGGAGTGACCGATATGACACCGGCTGTTTCGCTTATCCAGAATGAAACTTTGTCCCACGGCACTGTCGAGTGCACGGACATGGTCGCCACGCGGCGGTTCCTGACCGAGTTTCTGGGTCTCGACATCCACCGCCCCGTCAAAGAGGCGCAATATATGCACAAGGGCGGGCCGTGGACGGTGGTCTGCGTGCGCGTCGACGGCGGCGAGGCCAAAGACCAGACGCAGGATAATCTGTTCAAGCTGGCGGTCGCCACCGCGGCGGAGGTTGATTCCGCGCACGAGGCCGCGCTGCGGCTGAAGGACCAGTATGGAATCCGCCGGGTTGAGGACGTGACGCAAACCGGCGGGCTGCGGGCATTCCGTTTGCAGGACCTCAACATGACGTGGTGGGAAATCACCAACGTCAGTCAGGCGCATTACGACGCGCTGTTTGAGCGCGGCGACTTCAAGGTTTGACGACGGCGCCGGCATAAAAAACAAACGGGGGGAAGCCAATGGACACCACAGGATCCGCGATGGCGCGCGGCGATGCCGCGGCAAAGGACGGCTCGGCCGCGGCTTGGAGCACCGCTTTCGCCAGCAGCTACGGCCTCGCGGTCGGGGCGAGCTGCACCACGATTCTGGCTTTCGGCGCGTTTATCCAGCCGCTTAGCAGGGACTTCGGCTGGAGCGTTCCGCAAATCGCGCTGGGCGCCTCGATTATTTCGATCATGATCATGCTGCTGTCGCCGATCCAGGGCTTCCTTGTTGACCGTTTCGGCGGCAGAGCCGTCGTGCTTTGGAGCGCGCCGGTTTTCTCGGCGTCGCTGTGCTCGATGTATTTTCTTCCCAACAATCTGACCGTTTTCTACGCCGCCTGGGTTATCATCTCCATCTGCGGCATCGGCGTTTGGCCGATCTCCTATCTGCGCACAACCGCCGGCTGGTTCGAAAAACGCCTCGGCCTCGCGCTCGGCGTGACCAATGCCGGAATCGGAGTGGGAACGCTGCTCATTCCCCTGTTCGTCGGCTATCTCCTGCGGAATTTCGGCTGGCGGGATGCCTATCTGGGCCTTGGCGTTGCCGCGCTCACGGCTTGGCCTGTGGCGTATTTATTCCTGCGCGATCCCGCGCCAAGCCTGAGCGGCGTTCCATTGACCGGCGAAACTTTCGCTGAAGCGCGGGGCACGCGCCCGTTTTGGATGGCGCTTGCCGCGTTTTTCTTTATCGGACTGTTTTCATCGCCGATCATCATTCATCAGGTCAAAATTATGATCGACGCCGGCATTCCCCCTGCTACCGCGACGGTTGTGCCGGCCGCTTTCGGCCTCGCGCTGCTTGTTGGGCGCCTCATCACGGGCTGGCTGCTGGATCGGCTGTCCGCCATCCTCATCATGACCGCTCTGATGGCGGGCGGGGCGCTTGCCGCGATTCTCTATGCGAGCGGCCCGTCGCTGCCGCTGGCGATTTTCTGCGCCGCGCTCACCGGATTTGTCATCGGCTCTGAATTCGATGTGCTCAGCTACATTATTCCGCGCTACCATGGCCGGATTTCCTTCGGCAAAATCTACGGCGCGATTTTCGCGGTGTTTCAACTGGCCAGCGCGATCGGCACCTATGCGCTCGGCGCCAGCCGGGACTCCACAGGCAGCTACACGACCGGGCTGTATGTGCTGGCCGGCTGCAGTGTCATCGCGGCGGCGCTGTTCACTCAGCTCGGCCCCTATCGTTTCACAGGCGGCGCGCGCAACGCCGCCTGAGTTTGTCCAACCGGAGCTGACATGTCCGACACGCTGCTTAATGTTTTCATCGTTCCGCGGGAAAGCGAAGCCGAATTCCTCCGCAATTGGCGGGAGACGGCGGCGTTTTTCTCAAAGCGCCCGGGCTTTCTGGAAACCCATATGCACCGCAACACCGGCGTCGGCAACGGCACATTCCGCTTCATCAATATCGCGGCGTGGGAGAGCGCGGCGGCCTGGCACTCCAATCACGACGCTTACAAGCCGGGCGAATACAGCGTGCCCGGCGTGAAAGGGCACCCGGCGATTTACGAGCGCGTTGTGGAGGTTCGCGGCGGCGGCGAAATTCACGCGCAGCGCCCGGTGACGCTGCTGAATGTGTTCACGATGCCCGACGGGCAGGAGGCGGAATTCCTGCGAAACTGGAAAGAGACGACAGAGCATTTCCGCTCGAAAAAAGGCTTCATCGAAACCCATCTGCACCGCAACACGGGCTTTGGAAACCAGACCCATAAGTTCGTCAATATCGCGCGCTGGGAAAGCCCGGAGGCGTGGCGCTCCAATCACGATGATTACAAGCCGGGGGAATACAATGTGCCCGGCGTCAAGGGCCATCCGGCGATTTTCGAATGCGTCGCGGATCTGTATGTCGATCCGCCGGATGAGCTGGCGAAGCATCAGCCTTTCATCCGCGAAGGGTTCTTTCCCGGGCCGCGGGCGGCCTGAGCCGGCCTAAGCCATTCGTTATTCGGAAAAGCCCGCCATGGAATCCGCCGCCGCCATCGTCAATCTCAGGGAGCGGGGCAAGCGCGAGCGCCTGCGCCGCATCAAAGAAGCGGCTTTCGAGGTATTCCGTTTGCAGGGTTACGACAAGGCGAACACGCGGGAAATCGCGCGGCGCGCCGATGTGTCGATCGGGACGCTGTTTGTCTATGCGAAGGACAAGCACGATCTTCTATGTTTGGTGCTCAACGAGGACCTCGACAGCATTTTTGAAGAGTCGATTGCGGCGGTTCCCGGGGGCGGGCCGGCTGTTGACAGGATCATCGCGCTGCTGCGCCCGATCTACGAATATTTCGCGCGCGAGCCGGAGCTGGCGCGCGCCATCAACCGCGAGGTGGCGCAATTCGACCGCGGCGCGGCGGGCGGCGGGCAGGCGCAGCGCTTTCATTCGCGCATCGGGCGCTGGAACGGGGCGGTCACATCGATCCTCCTCGATGCTGAAAAACAGGGATTTCTGAGGGTTGACGGCGATGGCGCGCTGCTGGGCCTGGCGCTGTTTGATCTGCATCTGGCGGAGGTCCGCCGGTGGCTCTTGAGCGAAGCGCCGGACAGCGCGGCCGGACTCGACCATATCGCGGGTATTTTTCGCGCGGTGATCGGCGGACGCGCCATCGGGCCGGTGAGCGGCGCCCGCTAGGATGACGGGGCGCTGTTCCGCGCCCCGGCCGCCGCGGTTTTTGGCGCAGGCTTGCGCGTCAACGCCGCGGGTTTTGCGTTTGCGGCCCGCGCTGTCGTTTACGGATTGAGAAGGGCGCGCAATCTGGCGACGACCGCCGGCGGCGCCGTCTGCATGTCCTCCAGCATCGTCTGCATTGCGGCGCCCTGCGTCGGGTTTGGCTCGCTGCCGCCGCTTGATTTGGCGAATTCAGCGCGAAACTCCGGGTCAGCGAGCGTCGCCATAAAGGCCGCGCGCAGCTCGCCCGCGCGCTCCGGCGGCAGCCTTGGCGGCGCCAGATAGGGGCGGCTCAACGCGGCCGGCGCCGCCATCAGGCGGATCATCGCTTTCTTCTCGGGCGTGTCCGCCAGATCGAGCGCCATCGGCACGCCCGGCGCGTCAGGGCTGCGCTCGAGGCCCATTTGCACAAGGAAATTCAGTTTGCCCTGCGCCAGCCATTCGGGGCGCGAGGCTTTAAGGCTGGCGAAGCCGAATCCGCAGCGCCCGTCGACTTCGCCGCGTTCCAGCGCGAGCGCGGTTTCCTGGGTGCCCAGATAGCCGGTGACGACCTTGAATCTTGTGCCCAGCACCTCATTCAGAATCAGCGGCTCGGTGTCGGTGCCCGAGCCCGCGCCGGTCCCGCCGACGAGCACTGTCGCCCGGCGGGCGTCCTCCAGCGTTTTCACCGGCGAGGCGAACCAGGTGGTGCAGAAGGTGTTGTCCTTCTCCAGCGCGCCCACGGCGGTGAAATCACTGACGCCATAAGCGGCCTTGCGCGGCCCGATGACGGGATCCAGCATGGTGCCCGGCGGAAAGGCCGTGATCATTGTGCCGTCTTTCGGGGCGATGCCCGCCAGATATTCCATCGCGCGCACGCCGCCGGAGCCTGGCATCAACTGCACGATAATCTGCGGCTCGCCGGGCAGATGCCGCCCGAGATACCGCGAGACAAGGCGCGCGCCGATATCAACTCCGCCGCCGGCGCCGCCTGCGACATTGATTGTCAGGGTCTTGCCTTTGTAAAAGCCGTTGGGGTCGGCGGCGGCGCTTTGCGCAAGAGCCGCGGACAAGGCGGCCGCCGCAATCCCGGCGCACATGATTCTCATGGTTTTGCTCCTCCCCATATCGCCCCGCTACGGCGCGCCCCCGGAAAGCCATGCCCGCGCGCGCCGGCCGAGTTCAGCGAGCGCTTCGCCATGGTAGGGCGGATCGTTTGCGCGGATTGCTTTGCCCGCCATCGCCTGGAGATAGGCGAGATGCCGGCAGGGCTCCGGCAGGCTGTCGAGAATGGCGCGATCAAGAGGAATGGCGGCGCCGGGCTCCACCGAATCGATGCGGTCTTTCTCATAAACGGCATGGCGCTCCCAAATGCGCCATCGGCCATCGGTTTTTATAAATAGATCATGGAAACGGGCGTTTGCCGTGATGTCGCAAAGAACCGGACCGAGGCGGGCCCGCACGCAAAGCAAAAACTGCGTCGCGGCGAGGGCGCGCGCGCCTTCGACCTCAATCAGGCCGGCGCCCATGAAATGCGTGCCCTTGGCCGGCCCGTGCGGGGCGCCGACGAGGCGGATGAAATCCGCCGCCGGGGCGTCCATAAAGAGCGTGTGCATGCGCGCGCCCTCGGCATAGAGCGGCGCGATCCGCTCCGCATCCCCCATGTCGCGGAATATCGCCCATTGTTCGATCGCCTCGCGAATGGCCGCCTTGTCCGCGGCGATCTTATTGCTCTCTTCGGCGCTCATTTTGGAATGCCCCCCAGCACCGCCTCCACCACGCGGGCTTTTTGCGCCGGGGTCAGGTCGAGCAGCGCCGCCGCCGCCAGCTTTTGCGCGACGGCGGGCTCTTGGAACGCGATCTGACGCTCGGTGCGCAGGCCCTCTTCGATCAAGGCGGGATCGGTGAGGGCTGACTTCACAGCGGCGCGCAAAACGCTCAGCCGCTCCGGCGGCGTGTTCGGCGACGTCACGAGAATGCGCCCGAGATCGTTCAGCCGCGCGCGGTAGCTGAGCAGCCACTCTCCATCCCCGGAGGGCTTCGTTATTTCGAAAATGGAGGGAGCGCCGGGCAAAAGTTTGGAACGCTCATGCGCCATCGAGGCGAAGCCCGAAGCGTGGCGCGCCCTTTCATAGGCCGCGGCCGATCCATCGGAGACATACATCGCGTCAAGCTCGCCGGTCTCCAGCGCAAGCGCGATATCATTCGAGCCTTTGTAGCCCAGAATCATCTGGCAATTGAGTTTCAGCGCCGCGCAGGTCAGGGCCGCGCCGTCGGCGAGACCGTCCGTGGGCCCCGAGCCTCCCCAGCGCAGCAGCTTGCCCGCGAGGGCATCGCCGATGTTTTTCACCGCCGATTTTTCGCTCAGCATCCAAATCCAGGGGGATGCAACGACAATGCCGAGATGATCCAGCTTTGTAAGGTCATAGCGGACGTTCTGCTGGCCGAGGATTTGCCCGAGCGCGGCGGGCGTGCCGTTGACGATCATCAAGCTCAGTCCGTCGCCGGGCGCAGCGGCGATGCGGTTCAGCGCCACCAGTCCGCCCGCGCCAAGCTGGTTCTCGACGACCACATTCGCGCCGAGCGCCCGGCCGAGCGCCGGGGCAATAAGCCTCGCATAGGCGTCATAGCCGCCGCCGACGCCGACGCCGACAACAAAGCGGACGGTCTTGCCGCGATAAAACGCGCCCGCATCCTGCGCCGCGGCGGGATGCGCCAGCGCGCCCAGGATCAGCGCAAGAAAGGCAACCGCGCGGGCTATCGCTAATTCGCGGTTATGCCGGCTTCTCGGATCATCCCGCCCCATGCTTTCGCCTCCCTGTCGATTTGCGCTTTGAAATCAGCGCGCGAAACATCCATCGGGACAATCGACACATCCGTGAATTTCCGGCGCTCGGCGGGATCGGCGAGCATGGCGCGCACCAATCCATCCAATTTTTCGATGACAGGCCCGGGCGTTCCTTTGGGCGCGAACAGGCCAAACCACGAGCTGACCTCGTATCCGGGAAATCCGGCTTCGGCCGCGGTCGGAACATCAGGCAGGCTGGCGAGGCGGCGGGCATCGGTGACGGCAAGCGCGCGCAGCTGGCCATCTTTAATGAAGGATATAACCGGCTGGGCGCCGATGGCGACCAATTGCAGCCGCATGCCCAGCAGATCCGTGATCGCCGGCGCGGTGCCGCGATAGGGCACGTGGGTCATCCGCAATCCCGCCAGTTTTTCAAACAGCGCGCCGGAGAGATGCGGCGTCGAGCCGACGCCCGCCGAGCCGTAATTGATCGCTCCGGGATTTTTTCGCGCGTCGTCCGCCAGATCGCCAAGCGTGCGGAAGGGCGATGAGGCGCTGACCATGAGAAGCTGCGGCGCCGCCGCGATGGGCGCCGCCGCGACGAGGTCCGTCAGGGGATCGAAGCTCATATTTTGATAGAGAAACTGATTGATGACGATGTTGCCGGCGGAGGCGAGGCCAAGCGTGTAGCCATCGGGCGCGGACTTCGCGAGCTGGGCAAAAGCGATATTGCCGCCGGCCCCCGCAACGTTTTCCACGACAGTTCGCGCGCCCGTCGCGCGCGCGAGGTAATCGCCAAGCAGGCGGGCGATGACATCGGTTATGCCGCCCGGCGCCGCGCCGACGATGATGCGCACATTTTTGGCGGGATATTCATCCGCCGCGCCCGCCGGCGCCGCGATTGAGGCCGCAGCCATGAAAAGCGCCGGCCAAAGGCAGCGGAAAACAAGTCCGGACATTGCACTTTCTCCCGCCATACAGTTAACTTGGACAATAACCGCGCGGCGCTGATAGGGCCAGCGTCAAAGCGCTTAAAAATCACGGGAGGCTTTTCATGGCGATTGTTTCCAATGTTCTTGTGATCGGCGGCGGCATCGGCGGCCTTACCGCATCGATAGCCCTGCGGCAGGCCGGCATCGCGGTTGATCTCGTCGAAATCCAGACCGATTGGACCGTCTACGGCGTCGGCATCATCCAGCCGAACAATACTTTGCGCGCGCTGGAAAAAATCGGATTGGCAAAGGCCTGCGTCGATCTCGGCGGCGCGTTTGACTGCTGGCGGCTTTTTGACGGGGCGGGGAACGCGCTTTTCGATACGCCGAAAGACAACAGCGCCGCGCCCGCCTATCCCGCCAACAATGGCATCACCCGTCCGATCATGCACGCTCTGCTGTGCGGCAGGGCGGCGGAGCTTGGCGTTCCCGTCCGCCTCGGCGTCACGCCGGAGCGGTTCGAGCAAAGCGCGGAGGCCGTCACGGTTTTCTTCAATGACGGCACGGACAAAGCCTACGATCTCGTGATCGCCGCCGAGGGGATGTATTCAAAGACCCGGGACGCGCTGTTTCCCGGCGCCGCCGCGCCGCATTTCACGGGACAGGGCGTCTGGCGGTACAATCTGCCGCGTCCGGCGTCGGTGAAAACCGGCGAAGTCCATTCCAGCGCCCATAAAAAAGTGGGCCTCGTGCCGATGTCGCCCAGCCTGATGTATATGTTCGTCGTCAGCGAGCGGATCGAGATCGCCCGCGACGATCCCGGCCTCGCGGATGCCATGCGCTCGCATCTTTCCGAGTACACCGGTCCCATAGCGGAGCTCGCCAAACTGATCACCGATCCAAACGAAGTCGTTTACCGCCCTATGGAATCGGTGATGCTGGAGCCGGCCTGGCACAAGGGGCGGATCATCATTATCGGCGATGCCGCGCACGCCGCGACGCCGCATCTGGCTCAGGGCGCGGCGATGGCGATCGAGGACGCCGTTCTGCTGGCGGAAATGCTTCAAGGCGGCGGCGCAATCGACGGGGTCTTGACGGCTTTCACCCGGCGCCGGCTGCCGCGCGCGAAATACATTGTCGACAGCTCGCTGCAAATCGGCGTCTGGGAGCAGGAGCAATGGGCCGGCATCCATAGCCCCGGCGCCAATCCCGGCATGCTGCTGGGCCAGGCGACGCATGCGATGATGGAGCCTTACTGAAGGGCGGCCAAACGCTTTACACAGCCCGCGATGCTCGCGCGAAATAACCCGGCGCCCGGCGCATCCGCGCGCGCTCCCCCGGTGTATCCCGATCACCGCCGCCGCCCGGCGCCGAACCTGGAGAACGCCATGCGCCCCCTAAAGACCGCGGCAGCCGCTGTTTTTGCCGCCGCCGCGATTGCCTCCGCCGCCGCGTCCGCGCAGGAAAATTACGAGAGCTGGGAGCCGGTGAAGCCGCTGTTTGAGAGCACCGGCGGCGGCGGCGTTATGATTGGCGGCTATAACCCGGTTGTGTCCGGCGCCAAATGCGCGACGGATTTCACCGCGACCGAGCCGAACGGCACGATCTATTACAACAGCGTGGAGTTCGATGCCGTGCCGGTTCAGGGCGGCGTGCTCTGCACAAATGGCAAGTGGCGCGCCAAAGACGGCGGCGCCTCGGGCACGACGCCCTTCCGGGTGTTTATCAAGGACGGGGTCAAGCGCGGCTCGCCCGTCGGGAACTAAGCGCGCGCCCTTGCGCCCGCGCGGGTATCGTCGCACCTTCGGTTTGAACCCGACGGAGGACGCTCATGCCGCGCGCGGCTTTTCCTGCCTGTGTATGCCTTGCGGCGCTCGCCGCCGCGCCGGCGCTCGCCGCCGATGCCGCCCTGATTGAGGCGGCGAAAAAAGAGGGGCGGGTGTTTTGGTACACAACGCTCATCCTCCAGCAGCTCGGGGCGCCGCTGGCGCAGGCTTTTGAGAAAAAATATGGAATCAGGGTCGAGGCGACCCGCAACGATCCCGGCGAGACCGCGCTGCGCCTGCTCAACGAGCACCGCGCCGCCAATATGCAGGCCGATGTGTTCGACGGCTCGTTCGCGCCGGCGGCGCTGATCGAGGCGGGCGTGCTGGCCAAATGGCAGCCGGATTTTGTGAAAGACTGGCCGCGCGAGCTGCTGGACCCCGACGGCTATTGGACCGCCCACCGGCTGACCGTGATGACGCCCGGTTACAACACCGACCTGGTTAAACCTGAAGAGGCGCCGAAAACCTGGAACGATCTGCTCGCCCCCCAATGGAAGGGCAAAATGGCCTGGGGCATCAACCCCGGGGTCACCGCCGGCACCGGCTTCACCGGACTGGCGCTGGCGGAACTCGGCGAGGAAAAGGGCATGGCGTTTTTGCGGCGGCTGGCGGCGCAAGATATCACGGGCCTGAAAATTTCCGCCCGCGCGGTGCTCGATCAAGTGATCTCCGGCGAATATAAGCTGGCGCTGCAAATCCTCAATGACAATGCGGTCATCAGCCGCAATGCCGGAGCGCCGGTCCAGTGGATTGCGATGAGCCCGGCGCTGGCCTCGGTGTCGGTCATTTCGGTGACGGCGAAGGCGCGCAACCCGAATGCCGGGCGGCTGCTCGCTGATTTTGTGGTCTCTGAGGAGGGGCAGAAAATCGCGCGCGACCGCGATTACATTCCCGTGCATCCCGATGTCGCCCCGCGCGATCCCCGCGTGCGCCCTGACGGCGCGGGGTTTCGCGCCATCACCCTGTCGCCGCAGGAAATTGACCGCTCCATGCCGCGCTGGAAGCGGGTTTTCGACGAGTTGTTCCGCTAGCCGCTGGGGATGTGCTCTTTCCACAGGGGCCAGCCGGTCCACGGCGATTGCCATTCGAACAGGGTGCCGCTGCCGAGGAAGGTGCCCGGCCACGGGATCGAGAGGAGCTGGTCGAACAGATAGTAGATAAACACGGTCATGATCAGCGCCATGGGGATGACGATTTTCCAAGGCTCGCCTGCCTCGACGCGCATGAAGGCGACGATGAAAATCGGCACGGTCGGGATCAGCCCGATCAGCGCCATCGAGACGAGGAACATCGCCAGCCAGCCAAAGAAGACACAGCCGCGCAGGAAAATCGTCAGCGGCGGCAAATGCGTGATGTTCGAGCCGATGTCCATATGGATTTTCTCGGACACCACGCCCATCGCCGCTGCCTCCAGCGAGCGGGCCTTATGCGTTTCGCTCTTGAAGAGGTCGTCGATCAGCGACAGCGAGCAGAACAGCAGGGCCCCCGTGCCCACAATCATCGGGATGATCTTGGCATAGAAATTCCACTGCGCGGCCTCGTACAGCATGAAGCTGAAAACAAAGAGCATAAAGATGGGGAACGCCTGCGACCACGTGAAGCGCGGCGCGTGAAGGTCCGAAATCAGCCCGCGGATGCCGCCATGCGATTTCACGTCCTTCAGGAACGGCCCCAGCAACGAGGCGAAGGATAGAGCGAACATCACAATGACAAGCGGACGCAGCATCCACGTGATGCCATAGCGCTGGATCGAGATGAACATGTAGCGCTCCAGCACCGCGCCGAGAATGAAGCCCAGCACCAGCGGCGGGCGGGGCCATTTGAAGTGCTTCATGCCCCAGGCGAAGATGCCGAAGAACAACAGCGAATAGAGGTCGCCCCACTGCCGCTTGCCCTCGAAGCCGCCGATATAGACAAGGCAGAGC
>JANYFM010000334.1 GCA_025362655.1 Hyphomicrobiales bacterium
TGCAGCATTGCGCGCAACGTGCAATGGCGCGTATTCTATTTCCACCCTTGGTGAGACATGAGCGAAATTCCCCCCGGAGCCGACACGCTTTCGCGTGGGCGTTTGCCGACGCTTCGGTCAAGGCCGGCCAGAGGCCGCCCCGCAGGGGTCGCCTTGAGGGAAGCGAGCGGCAGGCGCCATGATCGCGGGCGTGCGGTCGTGTGCGGCACGAGGCGCACCTGATGGGCGATGGCCGCGCGGCACGACTCGCGGTCTGACGCCAGTTGCGTCTTGTCCAGCTTGATCAGGTTTTCCGCGTGCCCGCTTCGCCCCAAGCGCTTGCCGCAAGTGCGCGCGACGATGTGCCCGATTGTGTGCGTCGGCTGACGGCCTGATATTCATCGGCGCGGCCTGTCATCCGCAAAGGAAGTTCCGATTTGGCCTAAAGCCTCAAACGGGTCTAAATGCACGGGACACTCGGATTGGCGCTCACGACGGGAGAGTAAAATGGACGGGAATAAATCAGCAAACGCGGGAAAATGCCCGGTTTTGCACACGCAGACGACCCATGCGGTTTCATCCAACCGCACTTGGTGGCCGAACCAGTTGAACCTCGGCATCCTTCACCAGAATTCCGTTCTCTCCAACCCCCTGGGCGCCGCGTTCAACTACGCCAATGAGTTCAAAAAGCTCGACCTCGCCGCCCTGAAGAAAGATATTTTCGCGCTGATGAAAAATTCGCAGCCGTGGTGGCCGGCGGACTATGGCCATTACGGGCCGTTTTTCATCCGCATGGCCTGGCACAGCGCGGGCACTTACCGCATCGGCGACGGCCGCGGCGGCGCCGCCTCGGGCACCCAGCGCTTTGCCCCGCTCAACAGCTGGCCGGACAACGTCAGCCTCGACAAGGCGCGCCGCCTGCTTTGGCCGCTCAAACAGAAATACGGCAATAAGATTTCCTGGGCGGACCTGATGGTTCTCGCCGGCAATTGCGCGCTGGAATCGATGGGCCTCAAGACTTTCGGATTTGCCGGCGGGCGCGCCGATGTCTGGGAGCCCGAGGAGGATATCAACTGGGGCAGCGAGACCGAATGGCTCGGCGACAAGCGCTATACCGGCGACCGCCAGCTCGATGCTCCCCTTGGCGCCGTGCAGATGGGCCTGATCTACGTCAATCCGCAGGGGCCGAACGGCCATCCTGATCCCGTCGCGTCGGGCCGCGACATCCGTGAAACCTTCGCGCGCATGGCGATGAACGATGAGGAGACCGTCGCGCTTGTCGCCGGCGGGCACACGTTCGGCAAAGCCCATGGCGCCGCCGATCCCAACACGCACGTCGGCCGCGAGCCCGAAGGCGCCGGCATCGAGGAGCAGGGCCTCGGCTGGAAGAGCGGCTTTGGCAGCGGCAGCGGCGTCCACGCCATCAGCAGCGGGCTGGAAGGCGCGTGGAAGCCCCATCCGACCACATGGGACAACGGTTATTTCGACACGCTGTTCGGCTTCGACTGGGAGCTGACCAAGAGCCCCGCCGGCGCGCTGCAATGGACGCCGAAGAACGGCGCCGGAGCGGGCACGGTGGAGGATGCGCACGACCCCTCGATCCGCCATGCGCCGATGATGTCCACCGCCGATCTCGCCCTGCGCATGGACCCCATCTACGAGCCGATTTCGCGGCGGTTCCACAAGAACCCCGCTGAGTTTGCCGATGCCTTCGCCCGCGCCTGGTACAAGCTGACGCACCGCGATATGGGACCGCGTCCGCGCTACCTTGGGCCCGAGGTCCCCGCCGAAGTGCTGATCTGGCAGGACCCCGTTCCCGCGGCCGATCACAAACCGGTCGATGCCGGCGACATTGCCGCTCTCAAAGGCAGGATCCTCGCTTCGGGATTGTCAGTCTCGGAGCTGGTTTCCACCGCCTGGGCTTCGGCCTCGACATTCCGCGGCTCCGATAAGCGGGGCGGCGCCAACGGCGCCCGCATCCGCCTCGCGCCGCAGAAGGATTGGGCGGTCAACGAGCCGGCCGCGCTGTCAAAAGCGCTGCTTGCGCTGGAGGGCGTCCAAAAAGCTTTCAACACCGCGCAGACCGGCGGCAAGAAAGTCTCGCTCGCCGACCTGATTGTTCTCGGCGGCTGCGCAGCCATAGAACAGGCCGCAAAAAACGCCGGCCACGCGGTGAGCGTGCCCTTCACGCCAGGCCGCGCGGATGCCTCGCAGGAGCAGACCGACGCGCATTCCTTCGCGGTGCTGGAGCCGGCCGCCGACGGCTTCCGCAATTACCTCAAAGCCGAATACGACCTGTCCCCCGAGGAAATGCTGATCGACAGGGCGCAGCTCCTGACCCTGACCGCGCCCGAAATGACGGCTCTCGTCGGCGGCATGCGCGTCCTCAACACCAACACCGGCAAGTCGCGGCACGGCGTCTTCACCAAGCATCCGGAAAAGCTGACCAACGACTTCTTCGTCAATCTGCTCGACATGGGCACGGAATGGAAAGCCGTGTCCGACAAGAAGGGCGTTTTCGCCGGGCATGACCGCGCCAGCGGCGAGGTAAAATGGACCGGCACCCGTGTCGATCTCGTCTTCGGCTCCAACTCGCAGCTTCGGGCCATCGCCGAGATATATGCGTCGAGCGACTCAAAAGAGGCTTTCGTCCATGCCTTCGTGGCGGCGTGGAACAAGGTCATGAACGCCGATCGTTTCGACCTCGCGTGACCGCGGCGGGTTGAACGCATCAGCAAAAAAGGGCGGCGTTTCCTCTCACGGGAAACGCCGCCTTTGCTTTTGGCGGCCGCGGATCCGGCGCTTGCGCAAACCCGGCGCGCGGGCGATGGTCGGCGGTGCGAAACCGCCGGCAACCTCGGCCGGCGCGCGAGGGAAACCCTATGAGCCGCCCCGTCCAGCTTCACGCTTGGCACTTCATGTCCTACCCCCATCTGCCCGCCGATTTCGATGAGAAATACGAGACCGGCTGGATCACCGTTCCCAACACTTTGTGGGATGCGGAAAAAAGCCGCGGCCTGCTGGCCGAATATATCGACCAGCTCGCCCAGGCCGACACGCTCGGCTTCGACGGCATGGTGCTGAACGAGCACCACCAGAATATCTACGGGCTGATGCCCGCGCCCAATCTCATCGCCGCGGCGCTGGCCGTGCGCACGAAGCGCGCCTAAATCATCGTGCTCGCCAATCTGCTGCCCCTGCACGGCAATCCCCTGCGCGTCGCCGAGGAATATGCCATGCTCGACAATATGTCGGATGGCCGCATCGTCGCGGGCTTTGCGCCCGGCGCGGGACAGGAAACGTTCAACTACAACACGCCGGCCGCCACCCAGCGCGATCAATTCTGGGAGGGCGTCGATCTCATCATGCAGGCATGGACGCGCCCCGGCCCTTTCGCCTACGAGGGCAAACATTACCCGCTGCGCTACGTGAACCCCTGGCCGCAGCCGACGCAAAAGCCGCACCCGCCGGTGTGGATACCGGGCTCGCGCTCGCGCGAGACCATGGCGCAGGTGGCGAGGCGCGGCTTCTCCTATTTTCTCTCCTCGCGCCAGCATGGCAAAGAGCTTGCCAAAGGCCGTCAGCTGTTTGCCGGCGTGCTGGAGGAGCACGGCGACAGCTACCATCCCTTCCGCATGGGCATTCTCATGACCGTCTATGTCGCGGAAACCGACGAACAGGCGAAAGCCGAATCGCAGGAGGGAATTTTCTATTTCATCAAAAATTGTTTCAAGGGCCATCTGCGCCAGGAAGGCCGCTCGATGACGCAGGGACCGGGCATTCCCAACATGAGCGTTGAGGATTACCGGATGTTTTTGCAGCACTCGACGCCGGGCGCGCCGATGCTCGGCGATGTCAGGGATTTCGAGGAATTGCACAAGGCGCAGTCGATCCTGATCGGCAGCCCCGACACCGTGTGCAAAGCCATCCTGGAACTGGTGGAAGTGTCGAAAGTCGGCAATCTGCTGATCCAATTCCACATCGGCAACATGAAAAGCGAACACGCGCGCAAAAGCATGGAGCTGTTTGCCAAACACGTCGCGCCAAAGCTGCGCCACGAGACCGCGAAAATGTTCGCGCGGGATTTCCCGGACATGGAGCGGAAACTGGAGGGGGCGGGAGGGTAAGGGCGGCATCGCACCCCCTCATCCTTCCGCCGCATTGCCCCCCGCCCCTCCCCCGGCTAGTGTCCGGCAAACTTCCGGGAGGGACCGATGACCATCAGCCGCGCAAAAATTCCCCAGCCCTCGCGCCGCGAGATTCTCGCCCTCGCCCTCGCAGCCGGCGCCGCGCCCGCGGCGTTCGCGCAGACCTCCGGCGCCCCCGTGCGCGTCGGCGGCACGCTGTCGCTGACGGGGCCGCTGGCGGCCACCGGCGCCATCCACAAAATCGTCGGTGAAATCTTCATTCAGCAGGCCAACAAAGCCGGGGGCATGCTCGGCCGGCCCATCGAATGGGTGCTGCTCGACGACCAGTCGAAGCCCGATCTCGCGCGCACGCTCTACGAGCGCCTGATCACCGTCGATAAAACCGATCTCATCATCGGCCCCTACGCCACCGCGAATATCCTCTCGGCGATGAGCGTGGCGCAGCGCTACAATAAAATCCTCGTCCACAGCACCTTCGGCATTCCCAAACTTGCCGCCTACGAGCGCCACTTTCCCGGCTGGCCGCTGGGCCCCAACCCCGAGGTCACCGTCAACGCCATGGCGATTGACGGCATCCTTTCCGCCGGCAAGCCGGTGAAAACCGTCACCATCGTCACCAGCAAATTCCCGTCCGTGAATTTCCTCGCCGCCGGCGCGCGCGAAGAGTTCAAAAAGCGCGGCATCGCCGAAGCCGCTTTCATTGAATTCGAATTCGGCGCGCGGGATTTCGGCCCCATCGCCGCGCGCGTCCGCGAGGCTAACGCGGACCTGCTCTACATGGGCGCCATCGGGCTTGAGGCCAATCAGCTCCTCGAGGCGATGGAGAAGATCAATTACACGCCGAAAAACCACCTGTATCTCTATCCCGCCCCCGGCCCGCTCTCGCTCTCGCCGCTCGGCAAGGACGCGCTTTCCCTGACGATTTACGAGGACCTGCC
Organism: Hyphomicrobiales bacterium; assembly: GCA_025362655.1. Taxonomy (GTDB): domain Bacteria; phylum Pseudomonadota; class Alphaproteobacteria; order Rhizobiales; family Beijerinckiaceae; genus Terripilifer. The sequence continues at coordinate 5,066 of JANYFM010000334.1, forward strand.
GCCGTTCAACGCCAACCCCCAGGCGGCTGAAATGGCCAAGCTCTATCGGGAAGCCGGCGCCAAAGCCGGCATGCCCTTCGTCGATCCCGAAACGCAGGCCGGCGCCGGCTATGCAAGCTGGCAGATTCTGACGGGGGCGGTGAACGCGACAAAATCGCTGGATGACGAGGCGCTCACGGCGCACCTGAAAAAAAACGGCGCCGACACCATCGTCGGCAAAGTGCGCTTCGACGGCCCCGGCAATTACGGTGACGATCTCATGCGCCTTAAACAGGTGCAGGACGGCAAATGGGCGGTCGTCTGGCCCAAGGCCGTGCAGACGCCGGGCAAGACCATCGTGATCAAGTAGCGCCTCGCCCGAATGAGCGCGACGCTGCTGGGCCAATCGGTGCTGTCGGGGATATTCTCCGGCTGCCTTTACGCGCTGCTCGGCCTTGGGCTGACGCTGTCGTGGCGATATCTCAAAATCATCAACCTCGCGCATTTTGCCTTCATATTTCTCGCCGCCTATCTGACCTACCAGCTCGCCGGCCCGGGCGGGCGCCCGCCATGGCTGGTGCTGCTGATCGTTGTGCCGCTGTTCTTCGCGCTGGGCGTGGCGCAGCAGGCGCTGCTCGATCATTTCAAGGTCGACGAATTCGCCTCGATTATCGTCACCTTCGGCATGACCATCCTCGCCGAGGTCTTCATTCAATGGATATGGTCGGCGGATTTCGTCCGCTTGGAGACCCAATTTCTGCGCGGCTCGTTTGAGGTTGGCGCGTTTTTTCTGCCCAAACAGGAAATGCTGATGGCCGGCGCCTCGCTGGCGCTGTGCGCCGCGACCGCCGGCTTCCTGCGCTTCACCTGGACCGGCAAAGCGCTGCGCGCCAGCCTCGACAATCCCCCCATCGCCGCAAGTTACGGCGTGCCCGGGCAAAGGCTGGCACTGATGACGGCGGGCGCGGCGGGCGCGCTGGCGGGCGTTGGCGGAGCCTTCATGGCGCTGCTGTTCACGCTGGCGCCAAGCCAGATTTACACTTGGTTCGGCGTTGTGCTGGCAACCGTCATGCTTGGCGGGCTCGGCAGCGCCATGGGCGTTTTCGCGGCCGGCCTGCTGATCGGCGTCTGCGAAGCCGTCACCATGGCGCTCACCGCGCCGGCTTGGGCGCCGGTGGTGCCCTTCACCCTGCTGATCGTCATTCTCGTGCTCTGGCCGGAGCGCGTTTGAAATGGGCGCGCCGCGCAAAAATTACGCGGCCCCCGCCGGCATCGGCGCGGCGGCGCTCGGCTTTGCGGCGCTGCCGATGTTCGGCGCGTGGCCGTTCGCTGAATCCTTCCTGTATCTGCTGTTTTTCTGGATTGCGCTGGCGACGTCCTGGACCGTGCTCAGCGGCTATTCCGGCTATGTCTCGTTCGGCCACGGCGCTTTCTACGGCGTCGGCGTTTATGCCACCGCCAATCTGGGCGCGCATGTCCCGGTCTGGCTGTGCCTGCTGGCGGGCGGGCTGCTGGCCGCATGCCTTGGCGCGGCAGCGGGTCTGGTTGTCTTTCGGGTAAAACGGCTGCGCGGCGAATTATTCGCGCTGCTGACTTTGGCGCTCGCCATTGTGCTCGGCACGGTCATTCTCAACACGCCCATCGACGGCGGCCCGGGTATATCGCTGATGGCGGTGCACCTGCCGAGAATTTACAACAACGCCTCCTCGACGGTTTATCTGCTGGGGATGCTCGCCGCCATGGCTTCGCTGGCGGCCGCATGGGCTGTGCAAAACTCGCGGCTGGGACGCGGCCTGTTCGCCATCGCCGATGACGAGGATGCGGCGGAAATTCTGGGCGTGCCAACGCTGCGTTTCAAAATCGCGGCGCTCGCGCTGTCGGCTTTTCTCGCGGGCGCGGCGGGCTCGGTCCACGCGCTGTTTGTCAGCTACGTGACCGTCGGCGAAACCTTCTCGATCACGGTGCCGCTGTTCGTGCTGCTGATGAGCGTTCTGGGGGGCGCGCGCCGCTGGTACGGGCCGGCGATCGGCGCGGTCTTCGTGGCGGGGCTGACGAACCTGCTGGTGGGCGGCGACTGGGCGCTCGCGGCTCGCGCGCTGATCGGCTTCACGCTGATCGTCGCGACGCTCTATCTGCCGGAAGGCGTCGCGGGTCTGATCGAACACAAATTCCGCGCGCGCGAAAAGCCCGAACCGCGGCGCGCGCCGATGCCCGCCTCCGCAAACGACAATGCGCCCGCGCCCGCCCCGATCTCCGGCGCGCCGCTCCTTCGCATCGAGGATATCCGCCTCGCTTTTCGCGGCGTGCGGGCGCTGGACGGTGTCACACTGGATATCCGCGAGGGTGAAATTCTCGGCCTCGTCGGCCCCAACGGCTCCGGCAAATCGACGCTGATCAACGTCATCAGCGGTTTTTACCGCCCGGACGCGGGCAGCCTCGTCTTTGCGGGCGAAGACGCGAGCGGCGACGAAGGCCACCGGCGCGCCCGGCGCGGCATCGCCCGCACGTTCCAGATACCGCGTCCGTTCCGCCGGCTCACTGTGCTGGAGAACGTCGTTGTCGCCGGCGAGTTCGGCGCGCGCGGGCTCGATCACGCCGCGGCGCTCGCCTGCGCGCGCGAACTGCTCGAATTCGTCGGATTGGCTGAACGCGCCGACGCGCTGCCCGCCGCCATCAATCTGCATCAGCGCAAGTTTCTGGAACTGGCGCGCGCGCTGGCGTCGGGCGCGCGCCTGATCATGCTGGATGAGGTGCTGGCGGGCCTGACCCCGTCTGAGATCACGACAGCCATCGCCATGGTGCGCAAAATCCGCGCCACCGGGGCCGCCATCCTTTTCGTCGAGCACAATATGCGCGCGGTGCTGGCGCTGGCGGACCGGCTGATAGTGCTCAACCAAGGCAAAATCATCGCGCAGGGCGGGCCCCGCGCGGTAATCAGCGATCCCGCCGTTATCTCAGCCTATCTGGGGGATGACGATGCTCAGCCTTGAAAAGCTCGATGTCAGCTACGGCGAGGCGGCCGCGCTGACGAATGTCTCGCTCGAATTGGCGGACGGCGAAATCGCTTGCGTCATCGGCCCCAACGGCGCGGGCAAAACGACGCTGGTCAATGCCATCGCGCGTCTGCTGCCCGCGCGCTCGGGAAAAATCCGCATCAGCGGCGAAGATGTGAGCGGCCTCACCCCCCAGCAGCTGGCGGATAGGGGCGTCGCCCTGATCCCCGAGGGGCGGCGGCTTTTCAACACCATGAGCGTCGAGGAAAATCTCGAGCTTGGCTGCTATCGCGCGTCGCTGCGGTCGGGGCGCGCGCAAAGCCTCGATGAAATCTACACGATGTTCCCGATCCTGAGGGACCGCCGCGCGCAAAAAGCCGGCACGCTGTCGGGCGGCCAGCAGCAAATGGTGGCGATCGGCCGCGCGCTGATGGCGCGCCCCCGCCTGTTGCTGATCGACGAGCCCTCGCTCGGCCTCGCCCCGGTTGTCATCACACAGGTGTTCGAAACCATTAAAGCGATCCACGCGCGCGGCGTCACCATCCTGCTGATCGAACAAAACGCTGCCAAAGCCCTCGCCGTTTCGCAGCGCGCCTATGTGCTCGACTGCGGCGCCATCGTCGCGCAGGGCTCGCCGGCGGAACTGCGCGCGCGCGGCGGGATCAACGAGGCCTATTTCGGCCATGGCGGATGACGCCCGGACGCCCCCATCGCCGCCGCAATCACTGCGAAATCCGCATCCGTGATGCCGATCAGCCCGAAGTGGAACGAATAGCCCCAGTTCGACCTGCCCGCCGTGAATTCGAGCGCTTGCAGCAGCGGGCGTATCGGCGTGTCATCCGCCTGCGCCCAGTCCACATCCCGGCGGAAGGGGCGGAAGCCGCCGCCCATATCGAATAGATAGGGCTCGCCCGCGCGCACTTGGCCGATGGCGGTGAAGGACTGAAGTCTGTCCTTGCCTCCGAAGGCCTGCGTCGGCGAGTAATA
>JANYFM010000354.1 GCA_025362655.1 Hyphomicrobiales bacterium
AAACCGGCGGAAGCCCGGATCCCGACACTCTGTTCCGACGCGCCGACCGGGCGCTCTACCGTTCGAAGGATAGCGGCCGCAACCGCGTCACCGCCTCCGCCGCTTAACGGCGCGCCGTGGCTTAACCGCCGCAATTCCGGCGGGATTTTTCGTATAATTCTGATTCGTTGTGAGGCGTTGCGCGTTAACCCCAAGAGTTTAGGTAAATAACCGATGAACGGGTTCCAAAGCGTTTGTTTCATTGCAAAAAACCGCTGAGCGCGTAGGGTCTCTCCACCGGTGTTTCGCAGCGTCGGCCCGCTTGAACCGCCAGCCGGACGGTCATAGGCGGTTCACGGCGCGCTTCCCTCCAGCTCCCCTGGAACGGCGCGCAAAAGTTCAGATACCCTGCGGAGTGCTCAGGTCCGCCGCATCTCCTGGGTCCGTGGGGTCGGCCGGTCGGTATAACGGTGGGAGTGGCCTCCTCGAAACGCCGTTGTCCGACCGGCCACCTTCTTTCAGAACTCCCTCCCGCCAATAAATCCGCTGCCTGACAATAAAAAAGCCGCCTGGAGGCGGCCTTTTAAGTTTGCGCGTTCCACGCTTTTACTTAATTTTGGTTTCCTTGAACTCGACGTGCTTGCGCGCGACGGGATCGTATTTCTTCATGCTCAGCTTCTCGGTCTTGGTGCGGGCGTTTTTCGACGTCACGTAAAAAAAACCCGTGTCAGCGGTCGAGAGGAGCTTGATCTTGATATTTGCGGTCTTGGCCATAATCGGTCCTAAAGCGATGCTGCGCGGGCGCGAAGCCGGCGCGATTTGGCCGCACCATAGGCATGGCGCGCCGGAAGTCAAGGAAAGCGCGCCGCTAAACCTCCAAACGCTCCCACCCCGCCCGTTTGAACCGGTAGACCGGCACCGGCAGATGCCGGCTCATGCCGCGCGCCGCGCGGTTTTCCAGTTCCCGCAGAATGGTGGCTGTGATCGGGGCAAGGCCGAGTTGCAAAGCCTCCGCGATCGTCACCCAGACAAGTTCGACGAGTTCGGAGTCCGGCCCCGTCACGCCCTCAACGCGCTTGGCGACGGCGCCCGCGTCAGCCGCCAGGAAAAACGCGTCAAAGCGCAGTTTGTTGCGCGGCGGCGTGATGGCGCGGCCGATGAAATGGATGTCCTCCAGTGAGGGAAAAATCCCCCGCGCCGCAAAATCGCTCCAGACGCCGGGCGGCGGGGTTTGCGGCGCGCCCATATCGGCGGCGCCGATCAGCAGGCCGGTCTCCTCAAAAGTCTCGCGGATGGCGGCCAGCGCGATAGCGCGCGCGCCGAACGGGGAAGGGCGCGGCAGGCAGGCCATCAGCTTGGCCTCGGTGACAGCATCGAGCGCGCCGGCGATATTCATGCGGCGGTCGCCAGGTTCGATCCGGCCGCCTGGAAAGGCGAATTTGCCCGGCATGAATTTGTGGCCGGGATGGCGCTTGCCCATCAGCACTTTGGGGGCGGGTCCGGACCGGTCGATCAGGATCAGCGTTGCCGCTTTGCGGGGCCGCGCATCCGTCACCGGCCGCGCCAGAACGCTGCCGCGCACCAGCCTTGTCAGCTCGGCGGCAAAATCATGGGGATGGGGCAGGGGCGCTGTCACGGGAAGTCTCGAAGCGAAATGCCGCCCCTCTATAGCCGCTGCGCCGCGCGCAGGGATAGCCCCGGCTCATGCAAACGTATAGCTGGCGGCGCTCACCACCCCAAGCGTTGTGTTGTGGAATGTGATGGTCTCGCCCTGATCCGCGAAAATCACATCGGCGCCTGACTGCGTCATATGGCTGATGGCTGCCGCGGCATTGAGATAGCCGAAGCCTTGCAGATTCAGTGTGTCCCAGGCCTCAAATCCATAGATGTGATCCGAGCCCGGCGCGCTTTTTGCGAACTGAAACGTGTCGGAGCCGCGCCCGCCGATCATCGTGTCGTCGCCCGCTCCGCCGTTCAGCGTGTCCATCCATGGCGTCATGCCGCCCTGCATGAAGGCGCGCAGGGCCGCCGTGGTGTTGGCGCGGTATTCCGCGCTTTCGGAAAAGCCATCGACAACGCTGGCGCGGCTGGAGCCGCCGCTCATCAGCCCCTGCCAATAGGCAAGGCCCGGCGCATCGGGCGCGCGGCCCAGCACGTTCTGATAGAGCAGGGAGATAAACTGCGTGGTGTTCAGCGAGCCGTAGGACGTGGTGAATTCCTGCGATCCCGTGAAGCCCGAGGTGATGTCGACCAAAGGCTGTCCCCCCGCCAGCTGGTTGACCCAATATTCGAAGCCTGCGGCATCCGGCCCGCGCCCCAGCGTCGCGCCGTATAGCCGGAACACCTGCCCGTAAACCGCGCCGTATAAGGCCGTCGTCGCGAAACCGTTTGCCGCCATGTCTGTTGCGGCCTGATTTTCCGGGCTGTCGGAGAAGCCTGTCACGACGCTGGCCCGGCTGGCGCCGCCGGCGAGAAGGCCGTTCCAATAGGCAAGGCCCGCCGCGTCGGGCGCGCGATGCAGCACGTTGGCGTAAAGCCGGGTCACAAACTGCGTGTTGTTGAGCGCGCCATAAGCAGCCTGAAACTCATTGGAGCCGACAAAGCCCGCGGCGATGGTGACAAGCGATGCGCCGGCGCTGATCTGCCCGGTCCAATAGGCGAGCCCGGCGATATCAGGCTCGCGCGCCAGCGTCGCGCCGTAGAGCCGGTAAACCGTTTTCTGGTCGATGGTGAGCGTGAATTCATCGCCGCCGCGCATCTCGTCATTGCCGGCGCCGCCATTCAGCGCATTGGCGCGGATATCGCCGGTCAGCTTGTCATTGAATGCCGACCCCGCGAGGTTTTCGATATTGAGGAAGGAATCGACGCTGCCATAGCCATCGAGCGCGTAGCCGGCGAGGCTTGCCTGCGCCAGCGTGGCGGTGACCGCGCCCGGCGCGCTCGAATAATCCGCGGTGTCGGAGCCGGCGCCGCCGTCCAGGGTGTCGTTGCCGGCGCCGCCGGATAATATGTCGTCTCCCGCGCCGCCGGAGAGATAATCGTTCCGGCTGGAGCCTGTAAGCGTGACATTCACGAGCGAGGCCGCGGCGGAAACGTTGACGTGATCGCCATTGTCCCATTGCAAGAATGTGAATCCCGCCGCGCTGAACCCCGTCGCCGCTCCGATGAGAATGTTGAGATTGTTGGAGGCCGCTCCGGCCCCGGAGGGGTCGCTCGAAATCAGGCTTGTCAGGCTGATGCGCCCGGCGCCGAACTGGTTGGCGTAGAACGTCGCGGCGCCGGACCCGAGCAGGCTGATCCCCTGAATCGATTGAATCTGCGCGATATAGGCCGTGGTCTCGAAATTCTCATAGCCTGTCACGCTAAGCGTGTTGACGCCCGCGCCGCCGTCGATGATTTCGCCGGGAGCGAACTCGCCGCCCTGATAGGCAAACACATCATTGCCGTCGCCGCCCAGCAGCACATCCGCGCCCGCGCCGCCGGAAAGCGTGTCATCGCCGGCGCCGCCGAGCAGCGTGTCGGAGCCCGCGCCGCCGGACAGGGAGTCCGCGCCGCTGCCAAGGTCGTTCTCGATGGAAATATTGAGAGTGTAGGAATCCCCCGCCGCCAGAGGGCTGTAGATGAGCGGCCCGCCATCGAGCAGATTGGCGCCGTTGGAATGCGAGACGGCGATGCGCCACGCGCCGCTCTGGCGCGCGGTATAGGCGAGATAGGGCGCGAAATCGTTCGATGATCCCATGCCTCCGATCGAGCGGAGGCTGTCGTCGGCGCCCAAGACAGCGTTTCCGAGTGGATCGTAAAGCGTGAGGAATCCGTCGAACCCGTCGGAATTGTCGAGATCGAAAAACAGCGTCTGCCCGGCTGTGACGCTGACCTGATAGAAATGCGAAATCGCCGAAGTGTCGGCGACGGCGCTGATCGACACATGCGGCAGCGACAACGGCGCCGCGATATCCATGAGATTGAGCGCGCCGGGATCAAGGCTCCATAGGTTCGACACATCAAAGGCGGACGCGAAACTTCCGTTGTTCCCCGCCGGGCGCGCATAAGCGCCGGAGCCCATTGTCAGCCCGGCGCCGGTCAGCCCGTCGCCGATCAGCATGTCATCGCCGGCGCCCCCTGACAGCGTGTCATTGCCGGCGTTGCCCGTTATCACATCGTTGAAGGAATCGCCGCTTAGATTTTCGCTCGTCGCGTCGCCCGTTGTTGTTCGCACAAAGGCCGACAGCATCGCGGTTATCGAGCCGTCGGCCGGCTCCTGCCAGACGCTGGCGACGACCCCGCCCGCCATGGCCGCCAGCGCGGGCTGAGCCTCGGCGCCGGCGGAAGCCGCGATTGGGAGAATGCCTGTCGCCGCCGCGCCCGCGGGCGTGAACAGCCGCGCCATCACGTCGCCGGAATTATCCTGCGTGCTCCAGCTAACCGCGAAACAGCCGTTGTCGAACACGCTGATCGACGATTGAAACTGCGCGCCCGCCGTGGCGGCTCCCGCCGTCACAAGATCCGGCGCGTTGACCAGCAGGGCGGGGCTTGCGGCGATGCCTGTGGACGCAAAGACGCGCGCCATCACATCCGTGTCGCCGCCGGCGCTCGTCGCCGTCCACGCGACCGCGAACCCTCCGCCGGGCAGGCCGACAGCGTGAATATCCGTATTGACGCGCAGGGTTTGGATCGCGACGGGGCTCGCATCAAGGCGCAAGCCCAGCGCGTCGTAGCGCTGGAAGTAAACTCCCGCGCCAATCTGATAGGCGATAACAAAGCCGCCATTCGTCAGCGCGGCCGCCGAAAGGTTCCTCACATCCTGGGATGTGTCGGCGCCGATGGCCCCGACGTTTGTGCCGTCAAAGACGCTGACGGGGACGCCGGCGGCTGTGTAAAGGCTGTAGCGGCCGTCGTGGTTCGTCCCGGTGTCCTGGTCCCAGGCGATGACGAAGCCGCCGCCCGCCAGCGCGGCCACGCAGGGCCGCCGGTCCGCCCCGGCGGAGTTCCCCGTCACCAGCGTGTCGATGGCATTCACAGGCGCGCCATTGGCGTCCAGCAGGCGAAACCGGATATCGCCGAGATGGCCGGCATCGTCTTTGCTCGCATAGGCCGCGACGATGGTCCCGTTGGCGAGGCGGGTCAGCGTGACCTCGCACTGGTCGCCGGAAAGGGTCGCATTCAGCGTTGCGGGCGAGGTCTGATTGTCCGCGGGCAGAGCGCCCGCGTTGCCTGTGAAGACGGAAAAGCCGATATCGCTGGAATCGCCGCCCGCGCCGCTGCTGTCGACCCCATAGGCCAGCAAAAAGCCGCCGCCCGCCAACGCCAGCAATCGCGGATTTTGCGCCGGGCTCGCGGACGTGCCGGCGCCGGCGATTTTCGCAGCGCCGTAAATCAGCGTGATGGACGATGCCGCCATAGGCGGTCACTCCCGGCCGCCACCCGCGCGGCGGATGACGCAGTGAACAGCGATCCGCGCCCGCCCGCGGCCGCGGAAAGACGCAAGATTGGGGATCGTGACAGGGATTGATTAACGATTGAATATCGGGGCGGCTTGGCGCCGTGGCGCAAATTCAGTCGAACGTATCGTTCAGCGACGCCAAGACCCCCATGTTGGTGTGTTGGAAGGTGATGGTTTCGCCAGAGCCCGTTTAGTCCGTCGGTCCGCCAAACCCATGCATGCCCAGCGCCCATTGCCAGCCCACGAGCGCGCCCTTGATGCGCGGCAGCAGCGCGGCGCTGAGGCCGATCACCAGCGCCGGCCAGATCATCGCGTGAACCCACAGGGACAATCCCTCGAAACGGTCCTCGACGAGCAGGATCAGCGCGCCCACAACATGCGCTGTGATGAGAATGGTGAAATAGGGCGGCGCATCGTCGGCGCGCTGGTGGTGCAGCGCCTCGCCGCAGGCGGGGCAGGCGTCGTTCACCTTGAGGTAGGCGCGGAACAATTTGCCTTCCCCGCAATGCGGGCAGCGCCCCATGAAACCGCGCCGCAAAGCTAGCCAGCGGTCTCGGGCGGTCCCGGCGGGCATTTCTCCCGCGGCGGAGATGGTGGTTTCCATGGCGGCCTCCAACGCTGTTCAGCGCTTGCGCTTAGATGATCCTTTGCCGCCGGTTTTGCCACGGGGCGGATTGTCGCGGCGCGCGCCGGCGGGCTGGCTCCGCGCTCCCGCAACGTCGCGGCGCCGGCGTCCCTCGCTCAGCATTTCAAACCGCAGCGCCCCGGCAAACGGCGCGGCTTCCGCCAGCCGCACTTCGATGCGGTCGCCGAGCCGGTGGGTTTCCCCGCTGCGCGAGCCGATCAGCGCGCGCAAAGCCTCGTCATACCGGAAGAAGTCATTGCCCAGCGTCGCCGCGGGAATGAAACCATCGGCCCCGGTGTCGTCGAGGCGCACGAACAGTCCGGCGCGCGTCACGCCGCCAATGCGCCCCTGAAATGTAGCGCCGACCTGGTCCGCCAGAAACGTCGCGATGAGCCGCTCGGTGGTTTCCCGTTCAGCCTTCATGGCGCGCCGCTCGGCGCCCGAAATGCGCGCCGCGATATCCGCCAGTTCCTCAGCCGCCATATCCGGCAGGCCGTCGTCGCCAAAGCGCAGCGCCCGGATCAGCGCGCGGTGAACAATTAAATCGGCATAGCGGCGGATCGGCGAGGTGAAATGCGCGTAGCGCCGCAGCGCGAGGCCGAAATGCCCGTGGTTGCGCGAGGTGTATTCCGCCTGCGCCTGCGAGCGCAGGATCACTTCGTTGACGATGTTCTCGTGCTCGCCGCCCTTCACCTGCGCGAGAATGCGATTGAATCCCTGCGGCCGTATCACTTCGCCCTTCGCCATTTTGATGCCGATGGTCGCCAGAAACTCCGCAAGGCTGCCCAGCTTCTCGGCGCCGGGCTCGTCATGGGCGCGGTAGATCAGCATTTGCTTTTTGTCTTCCAGCGTTTCGGCCGCCGCGACATTGGCGAGGATCATGAACTCCTCGATCAGCCGGTGCGCGTCGAGGCGCGGCGGCACGATCACCCGGTCGATGGAGCCGTCCGGTTTCAGCAAAAGTTTGCGTTCCGGCAGTTCCAGATCGAGCGGCGAGCGGCGCGCGCGTTCGACATTCAAAGCGGCATAGGCGGCCCACAGAGGCCGCAGCGCGCCCGCCAGCAGGGGGCGCGTGATCTCGTCGGCCTGTCCGTCGATGGCGGCCTGCGCCTGCGGGTAGGAGAGCTTGGCGGCCGAGCGCATCATCACCCGGTGAAACGAGTGCCCGCGCTTGCGCCCGTCGGCGCCGATGGTCATTCGCACCGCCAGCGCCGGGCGGTCGACGAGCGGCTTCAGCGAGCACAAATCGTTGGAGATGCGCTCGGGCAGCATCGGCACGACACGGTCGGGGAAATAAACGGAATTGCCGCGCTCCAGCGCATCGCGGTCGAGCGGCGAGCCGGGCCGCGCATAAGCCGCGACATCGGCGATAGCCACGCTCAGCACAAAGCCGCCGGGATTGCCGGCGTCGGTGTCAGCGGCGGCATGAACAGCGTCATCGTGATCCTTGGCGTCGGCGGGATCGATGGTGATCAGCGCCAGCGCGCGCCAGTCCTCGCGGCCCCCCATCGTCGCCGCCTGCGCGCGCTCGGATTCGGCCAGCGCCTCGCGGCTGAAAACATGGGGAATGTTATGGATGTGAATGGCAATCAGGCTGATCGCTTTCTCAGAGGAAATGGAGCCGAGACGCTCGCTGACGCGCGCGGAAGGCGGGCCGAAGCGGGCGCCGCGCCGCAATTCGATGGCGACAAGATCGCCGTCCCCGGCGCCGCGCGCGTCGTCCGCGGCCACGGTATATTCCCGCGTGCGGTTTTTCTTATCGACCGGCAGCACGCGTCCGCCGCCGCCGGGCAGGGCGCGGTACACGCCGAGAATTTGCAGCTTCACCCGCTCGATGATTTTGATGACGCGGCCGGTGTGCATCACCTCGCCGGGCGCCCGCTCGACGCGCAGCAGCGCGCGGTCGCCGACACCCGCGACAGGGTCTCCCGGCTTATGCCGGCGCGGCGGTTGAATGCGGATCAGCGGCGGCTCGCCCTCCCATTCAACCGGCGAGGCGATCAGTTCGCCGTCGCGGTCGCGCGATTTGATATCGGCGAGCACGACCGGGGGCATCGCGCCCGGCTTTTTCAGGCTCTTGCCGCGCCGCTCAACCTCGCCGTCCAGCTCAAGATCTCTGAGAAGCAGCTTCAAACCGATCCGGTTCGCGCCGGTGACGCCGAAGGCGCGGGCTATCTCGCGCTTTCCGATCTTGGCGGATGCGCCGCCGGCTCCCGTTGCGGCGCGCTCGCGGGCGATGAAATCCAGCACATCCGCGCGGGAAGGAAGTCCGGCTTTGGGCGGTTGGGCGGCGGCGCCGTTTTTGGATTTCCTCGGCAAAGCGGTCTCAAAACTCCTGGCAAATGCCGCGCCGGCCCATGCGGGTCCGGTTGTCACGCCAAAGGGATATGCGCTTTCAAGCCGGCGCGGTCCAGCCCGCTGCGCGGGGGATCAGCGTAAACCCGTTTCCGCCATCAGCGCCAAGCGGATCAGTTCGCTTTGCCGTGTTTTGCCGGTTTTGGCGAACAGGTTTTTGAGCTGGGAGCGCAGCGTCGACAACTCAACGCCGCGCTGATCCGCGAATTCTTGAAGCGTGGCCCCCTGCGCCAGCGCCAGCAGCAGGCGCAGCTTTTTTAATATCTCCCGCCGCAGGGGCACCCGGCTCCGCCCAAGCTCAATACGTCACGATGATCCTGACGTTGTCGAGATAGCCGCCTTGCGGCTGCATCGCTTGCGCGGGGATTTGCCCGTAAACATTGTAGGTCTGTATTCCCCCGAAAAAACTGAACGCGGCGAGCGTGTCGGTTCCCACCGTCATGCCCCAGTTCTGCGAGCGCGCGGCGTCCTGGTAGAGCGCATAGCCAATGAGCTGGCCGCCGGTGCCGCCTTTCATTTTCCGTGTGGTCACGCCGCCGCCGTTGGCGCCCGCGTCGAGACCGATGTTGTAGAAGACGAAAAACCCGCAATTGACGGTGAAGCTTCCTTGGCCGTTGATGGCAGCGCTGAGCGAGCCGACCGAGCCGAAATCAAGGGTTCCCGAGGTGACAGCGCAGGAGCCCCCGATGTTGATTGACGGCGAAACCGTCGCGCTGGATTGCGCCGCGCGGGCGCCGGCGGGCAGCAGGAGCGCGCCTGCAAGGGCTGAAATCAAACTTTTCCACATTGTCCGAAAACCCGGCGGCAGGCGCTTTTGCACAGCGTCACCTTCCGGGTCTCCGCATTAAAATCCAGGCAGGAAAGATGGTTTACGGGCCCGCAAATTTTATCGGCAAAATATGCTTTCCCGCTTCACTTGCGTTTCGCCTTTTTGGCCGGCGCTTTTTTGCCTGCCGGCTTATTTGCCGCCGCGCGTTTGGCCGGCGCCCGCGCCGTTGGCTTGGCTGCCGCTTTCTTGGCGGGCGCGGCCGCGGAAGGCGCGGCGCCGCGATCCCTAGCGGCCTTTTTTGCCGGCGCCGCTTTGGCTTTCGCCGCCGGCTTTTTGGCCGAAGTTTTTTTGCCCGCCGCCTTTTTCGCCGGCTTCACCGGGCCGCCCTTGGCCTCGATCAGATCGACGGCGTCCTGCAGGCTGATGTCCTCCGGCGTCTGGTCTTTCCGCAGCGGCGCGTTAACCTTGCCATGATTGACGTAGGCGCCAAAACGGCCGTCGCGCACTGTGATCGGTCCGCCCTGTGGATGGACCCCCAGCAGGCGGCCGCCGCCCGATGGCGCGCCGGAAGCCCGCGCATCAATCAGCGCGATGGCTTCCGCCAGCGTCAGCGCGCCCGGATCGGTCCCGCGGGGCACGTTGGCATTGACCTTGCCGTGATTGACGTAAGGGCCGAAGCGCCCCTCTTTGACCGAAATCGCGCCGCCCGAGGGGTGATCGCCGAGCGCGCGTCCGGGCGCCGCCTGGCCGAACCGCCCTTTGCCGCCGCCCTGTTCCTTGGTGACAATGAGATCGATGGCGCGGTTGGCGCCGATGGTGAGCACATCATCGTCGCGGCCGAGGCTGGCGAAAGTCTTGGCGTGCTGCACATAGGGGCCAAAGCGTCCGATGCTGGCGCGGATGGGTTCGCCGGATTCAGGATGTTTGGCCACTTCGCGCGGCAGCGACAGCAGGCCGATGGCCTGCTCAAGCGTCAGTTCCGACGCTTTCATGCTCTTTGGCAGGGACGAGCGTTTCGGCTTCTCGCCTTCCGCGAGCTGCACATAGGCGCCAAAGCGCCCGTCGCGCAGAGACACCTCTTCGCCGGTCGCCGGAAACTGTCCCAGAACTTTGACGCCCGGCCGGTCGCCGCCCTCGACACCGCTGGCCTCGCCGGCCGCCGACTGCGACATGGTGCGGGTGAATTTGCACTCTGGATAATTCGAGCAGCCGATGAAAGCGCCGAATTTTCCAAGCTTGAGTGAAATCTGCCCGGTTCCGCAGGAGGGACAGGCGCGCGGATTGGAGCCGTCCTCTTTGGCGGGAAAAATATGCGCGCCGAGAACCTCGTTGAGATTGTCCAGCACCTGCGTGGTGCGCAAATCCTTGGTCGCATCCACGGCGGCGGAAAATTCTTTCCAGAAATCCCGCAGCAGCTGTTTCCAATCGGCCTCGTGGTTGGCGACGAGATCGAGCTTTTCCTCAAGATCGGCGGTGAAGTTGTATTCGACATAGCGGGCGAAGAAGCTCTCAAGGAAGGCTGTCAGCAACCGGCCTTTGTCCTCGGGAATAAGGCGCTTCTTCTCGATTTTCACATAGTCGCGCTCGCGCAGCACCGCGAGGGTCGAGGCATAGGTTGAGGGCCGGCCGATGCCCAGCTCCTCCATGCGCTTGACGAGGGTCGCCTCGGTGAAACGCGGCGGCGGCTCGGTGAAATGCTGGATGGCTTCGATTTTTTCTTTAGCCAGCGCGTCGCCTTGCGCCATCGGCGGCAGGCGCCCGCTCTCCTCGTCCTCCTCGTCGTCTTTGCCTTCCTGATACAGGGCGAGGAACCCGTCAAAACGCACCACTTGGCCGGTGGCGCGCAAATCGATTTTGCGGATCGGCGAGGGCGCGGGCACATCGGCGGTGATATCGACGGTGGTGCGCTCCAGCTCGGCGGAGGCCATCTGGCTGGCGATGGTGCGTGTCCAAATAAGGTCGTAGAGCGCGAGCTGCTCGCGATCCACATATTTGGAAACCTGTTTGGGCAGCCGCGCCATATCCGTCGGGCGGATGGCTTCATGGGCCTCCTGCGCGGTTTTTTGTTTCGTCGTATAGACACGCGGCGAGGAGGGCACGTATTTCGGCCCGTATTCCCCGCCGATGACGGCGCGGGCGGAGGCGATGGCCTCGGGCGCCATATCGACGCCGTCGGTGCGCATATAAGTAATGAGACCGACACGTTCGCCGCCGATATCGACGCCTTCATACAGCCGCTGGGCCAACTGCATGGTGCGCGCCGGCGCCAACCCCAGTTTGCGCGAGGCATCCTGCTGAAGCGTCGACGTGGTGAACGGCGGCCAGGGGTTGCGCCTTGCGGGTTTGGCCTCGACCGAGGCGACGGAAAACTTCGCCTCATTGAGCGCCGTCTCAAAATTCCGCGCCTCCTCGCCGCCTCCAATGTCCAGCCGGGCGATTTTGCGCCCGTCGGCCCCGGTGAGGCGGGCGGTGAAGGGGGCCTTGTCTTTGGTTAGAAGATGCGCCGCCAGCGACCAATATTCGCGGCGGATGAATTTCTCGATTTCCAATTCGCGGTCGCAAACGAGCCGCAGCGACACTGATTGCACCCGCCCGGCGGAGCGCGCGCCGGGCAGTTTGCGCCAAAGCACCGGCGAGAGGTTGAAGCCCACGAGATAGTCCAGCGCGCGCCGGGCGAGGTAGGCGTCCACCAGCGGCCCGTCGATCTGGCGCGGTTCTGACATGGCCTTGAGGATTGCCTGCTTGGTGATGGCGTTGAACGCCACCCGCTCGACGACCATGCCCTTCTTGATCAGCTTCTTTTCGTTGAGCACCTGGAGAATGTGCCACGAGATCGCCTCGCCCTCGCGATCAGGGTCGGTCGCGAGAATGAGCTTGTCCGCCGACTTCATGGCGGCCTGGATGTCCTTCATCGCCTTGCGGGTCTGGTCAACCTCCCAGTGCATGGCGAAATCGTTGTCGGGCTCGACGGCCCCGTCCTTGGAGGGCAGGTCGCGCACATGCCCAAAGGAGGCGATAACCTTGTAGGACGAGCCGAGATACTTGTTGATGGTCTTGGCCTTGGCCGGCGATTCGACGATCACGAGATTCATGGGTGCCTTTCGAAATTGCCTCTAGAAACGGCCAATCTGCTTCTAACTCAGGCCTTTGGCGCGATTGTTTCCAGCCGCGAACGCCTGCGGGGCGCAGACGAAAGTTGGCGAGGCACGGGGGATCTAACGGGCCGGAACATGGGTTAATGTGATCGGCCTGTCAAACCAGCTGATCACACATCGTCGTACCGAGGAATAATTGCGCGCAACCCCAGATAGTGGCAATGAGTAGTTTCAACTGCTGATAATTGGGTTGGAACAAAAAGATGGCTGATGCGACACAGATACTGAGAGGCGAGGAGTTTCAAGCTGAACACCACGCGGAACCTGCCGCGACGGTTACCATTGATCACCTCGAATATATGGCCGACCTGATCTCGGAGTTGCGCGAGATGTCACACCGT